>JAFMQP010000355.1 GCA_017354575.1 Acidothermales bacterium
CCGCCGTCATCGGCGGCAGCGCGAGCCGGTCGGCGTCCGCACCCGGCATCGGCGCGCAGAGGATGCCGGACGAGTGCCTCACGGTGAACGCGACCAGCTCGGGCGTCGCCAGCGACGCCGCGAACACGACGTCGCATTCGTTCTCCCGGTCCGGGTCGTCGACGACGACCACGGGCCGCCCGGCGGCGAGCCGGTCCAACGCCGCACCGACGCGGTCGTCGTTCATACCTTCGCCCCCTCGGGTTCGGCGGTCCCGACGTGTGCCCTGGACTGCCGCGCCCAGCTGTAGACGCCGATCAGGCAGAGCACGAAGAACACGACGTACGTCGACGCGTAGACGACCAGCCCGTGCGTGTACGCGAGCGGCACGCCGACCATGTCGACCAGGATCCAGACGAACCAGAACTCCACCCAGCCGCGCGCCTGTCCGTAGAACGCCACCAGGCTGCCGATGAAGATGTAGGAGTCCGGCAGCGGCGCGTACGATGCGTGCGTGGCGCTCAGCAGCCACGCGAACCCGGCGGTACCGACCACGAGCGCCACGAGCATGCCGATGCGCTCGCGCCAGCGCGCCCACCGCACCGGCACCTCCTCCTGCTGCCGGCGGCCGCGGACCCACTTCCACCAGCCGTAGCCCGCGATCACCGCGATCACGACCTGACGGGCGGCGTTGCCGCCGAGGTGCGCGGAGAGGCTCGCCGCGAACAGCAGTACGCAGCTGAGGATCTGCACCGGCCAGGTGATGAGCCAGCGCTTGGTGGCGAGCAGCACCACGAGGATCGCGGTGAGGCTGCCGACGAGGTCGGTCCACAGGATCTTCTCCTGGCCGACCTGGAAGGCGACCGTGTTCGCCCAGCTGAACCACGAACTCACAGCGCCCTCGCCTCACTCATTCTCTCGACGTACTTCGCGACCACGTCCACCTCGACGTTGACCAGGTCACCTGCACGCCTGCCGCCCAGCACGGTGCGGCGCAGCGTCTCGGGGATGAGCCCGACCGTGAACGCGTCGGCCGTGACGTCGACGACCGTGAGACTCACGCCGTCGAGCGCGATCGAGCCCTTCGCCGCCACGTACCGGGCCAGGGCGGGCGGCAAGGCGAAGCTGACCTCGCTCCACTCCCGCCGGTCCGTGCGGTCGAGCGGCGTCGTCGTGGCGTCCACGTGTCCCTGCACGATGTGCCCGCCGAACCGGCCGTCCGCGCGGAGTGCGCGTTCCAGGTCAACGGCGTCACCGGGGCCGTAGCCCCCGACCGTCGTCCGGGCCAGCGTCTCGCCCATGACGTCGACGGTGAACAGCTCGCCCGCGACGTCGACCACGGTGAGGCAGACGCCGTCGACGGCGACCGAGTCGCCCGGCTCGGCGTCAGCGGTGACGAGCGGGCCGCGGACGGTGAGCCGTCCCGAGCCGTCGCCGGTGACGAGCTCGACGACCTCGCCGAGCTCCTCCACGATTCCGGTGAACACCGCTCACCGCCCTCGAACGGCGGGCGGTCGGTAACGAACGAAGGCTGTCACTCCCGGTCTCCCTCTGCTCAGGCGCACCCGGGGTGACAGCGAGCACATGATCGAGAACCCTCGACCCGTGCCGCCGCGCGCATCCTCCCATCCGGACTTTGACCGTCGGTCCCGGAATTCCACCGGATCAACCGGCCGATGGCTTCGGCCGGGTCGCGGACTTTAACCGCCGGTTCGGAGTTTCACCGACCCCGGAGCGCACGTCTTGCGTGTCGCGGCCAGTGTAGGCACACCGGACGCGCGACCGCCGCAGGTTGTGGCGACCGCAACAACCGGGTGTGTGGTCAGGAGTGCCTGCGGTCCACCGCGATGTTCGCGGTGGCGCCCTTCTTGGCGAACGCGAGCATCTCGCCGGCGACGGCGGCCACCTGCCGCCTGTCGGTGTACGTGCGGTACTCGTCGGTCGCCACCCCGACCGACACGGTCACCAACGGGACCTGCGACACCACGCCCCTGCGGTCGGTCAGCTCGAACGTGCCGCGCTCGCGGTCCGCGTCGGCGTAGTGCTGCAGGGTGTCGGTGGCGAACATGTCGGCGGCGTCGCGGCACGCGGGCCGCGCGTCGTCACGGGCGCAGAGCAGCACGAAGTCGTCGCCGCCGAGATGCGCGACGAACGGCGCGGGCGACAGGTCCGCCGCGACCCGGCGCAGCGTGGCCGCGAGGGTCTGGATCAGCTCGTCCCCCAACGGGTACCCGTACGCCTGGTTGAACGCCTCGAACCGGTCCAGGTCGAGCCGGCAGTACGCGAACGTCTCGTCCGACTCCATCCACCGGTCCAGCTCCTGGCCCAGCCGCATCAGCCCGGGCAGGCCGGTCAGCGCGGCCATCGGGCTGAACTCGGCGTTGCGCAGCGCGGCCCACGCGAGCCGGGTCCACAGCGCGCCGGGCGCCCACGGCATCGGCAGGTAGTCGTCGGCCACGTCCCCGAGCGCCGCGAGGAAGCTCACCGGCAGCTCCGGCGGGGTCAGCACGACCAGCGGCAGGCCGGCCAGCTTGAAGTCGCCGCGCACGCCGCGGACCCTGGTGAGGCCGCCCCCGTGGTCGTGGGTGCTGTCGATCACCAGCGCCGTCGAGCGGTCGCGCGCCGACTCCTGTACGAGCTGCTGCACGTCGCCGACCCGGCGCACCCGTACGCCCACCGCCGCGAGCTCGCGGTGCACGGCCTCGGCCGCGACGTCGTCGTCGACCAGGCACAGGACGGTGCCGGGAAGCGTGGACTCCGTGCCCCCGGCCGACCTCGTCATGACCGACTCGCGCGGTCGGCACGCTCGCGCAGCTCGCGCACGGCCGCGGCCGGATCGTCGGCGCCGTACACCGCCGAGCCGGCGACGAACACGTCCGCGCCGGCTTCGGCGCAGCGGGCCACGGTCTCGTGGTCGACGCCGCCGTCGACCTCGATCCACACGTCCAGCTCGGCGGCCGAGACGAGCGAGCGTGCCCGCCGCACCTTGTTCAGTACGAACTCGAGGAACTGCTGGCCGCCGAAGCCGGGCTCGACCGTCATCAGCAGCAGCATGTCGATCTCGCCGAGCACGTCCGCGTACCCGTCGACGGGCGTGGCCGGGTTGAGCCCCAGACCGACGCGGGTGCCTCCCGCGCGCAGATCCCTGGCGGTGCGCACCGGCGCGCGGGCGGCCTCGGCGTGGATGGTCACGCTCGCGGCGCCCGCCTCGGCGTACCGGACGGCCCAGCGGTCCGGCTCCTCGATCATCAGATGGCAGTCGAGCGGGAGCGACGTCGCCTTCGCGAGGCCGGCCACCACCGGCAGGCCGAGGGTGAGGTTGGGGACGAAGTGGCCGTCCATCACGTCGACGTGCAGCCAGTCCGCGTCGCCCGCGACCGCCTCGGCGGCGGCGCCCAGGCGGGTGAAGTCGGCGGAGAGGATGCTCGGCGCGATCTGCGTGCGGCTCACCTTACGTCCTCCTCAGCAGCGCAAGGAACATCGCGTCGGTCCGGTGCCGGTGCGGCCACAGCTGCACCCAGGGTCCCGGACCGGGGTCGGGAACGCCAGCGAGCAACGACCGTGCGTCGAGTGGCTCGGCGTCCTGCGTGTCGACGAGGACCTTCCCGACTATGTCGCGGGTCTCGGCGGGATGCGGCGAACAGGTGACGTACGCGACGACGCCGCCCGGCCGGGTCGCGGCGAGCGCCGAGCGCAGCAACCGTTCCTGGAGCGCGGTGAGCCCGGGAACGTCGTCAGGCGAGCGACGCCACCGCGCCTCGGGCCGCCGTCGCAGCGCGCCCAACCCGGTGCACGGCGCGTCGACGAGGACCCGCGCGTAGCTCGCGTCGCGCCACGGACCCGCGGTGGCGTCCGCCGTCACCGCGACGGCGTTGCCCCGCGGGGCGAGGGCGCCGGC
>JAFMQP010000356.1 GCA_017354575.1 Acidothermales bacterium
CTAGTCGGCCGTGACGGTGAAGTCCTCGATCACCGGGTTGGCGAGCAGGGTGTCGGCGATCTCGCGCATCTCGTCCAGCCGCCTGTCGTCGACGGGCCCGTCCACCTCGAGCTCGAACCGCTTGCCCTGCCGCACGGACGACACCCCCGTGTACCCGAGCCGGTCGAGTGCCTTCGCGAGCGCCTGACCCTGCGGGTCGAGCAGCTCAGGCTTCAGCATGACGTCGACCACTACGCGGGCCATCGTTCTCCTCGGGACTCGGCGTACGCGGCCCGAGCGTACCCTCGCGGATGTGGCGAACACGCTGTCGGGTGCGCGGCCGAGTCCGAACATCTGGCGGCATCCGGCGACGTACGAGACCGAGAACCGCGGCGTCGACCCGGACGGTGCGATCGAGCGCGCGATGCGCGAGGTGCGCGACTGGACGGGCGCGACCGTCCTCGACATCGGCTGCGGCACCGGCTTCCACCTGCCACGGTTCGCGACGACGGCCGCCCGCGTCGTCGGCGTGGAGCCGCACCACGACCTGGCCGCCGCCGCCCGTCGCCGCGTCGCCGACCTGGCCAACGTACGGGTGCGCGCGGGTCTGGCCCAGGACCTCCCCGTGCCCGATGCCGCCGTCGACGTCGCGCACGCGCGGTGGGCGTACTTCTTCGGCCCCGGCTGCGAACCCGGGCTGGCGGAGCTCCGCCGGGTCATGCGCAGGGACGGCGTCGCGTTCGTCATCGACAACGACCCGACGCGCGGCACGTTCGGCAGCTGGTTCCGGCGCGCGTTCCCCCGCCACGACGCGCGCGGCGTCGAGGCGTTCTGGGCGCGGCGCGGCTGGACGAGGCGCGCGCTCGACATCCGCTGGGAGTTCCGCAGCAGAGCGGACTTCGAGGCGGTCGTCCGCATCGAGTTCCCCCGCGAGGTCGCCGAGCAGGTGATCGCCGAGCACCCCGGCACGGGCGTCGACTACGCCGTCAACCTCTGGTGGCGCCGGTTCTGAAATCGGCGGGAACCGTCGCGGGTCACGCCGATGTCTCACTCTCCGTACGGCGACCCCACGCCGTGCGATCCGTTCGACGCCATTCCGCCCCGAACGGCGTCGGGCGCAGGCGTGGCGGCCGGCTGCCACACTCGCCGCTACCGGCCCGGCCGCCACGCCCTCACCGGGATACCAGCAGGTCGCCCCGGGCGGCCAACGCCTCGCGAGCCGCCGGCAGCGCACGTTCCCTGTCGTCTGCGACCAGGCCGATCCTCGTCCTCCGGTCGAGTAGGTCGTCCTCGTCGAGCACCCCCTCGTGCCGCACCGCGAACCGCAGCTCCGCACCCGTCACAGGGATACCGTCGGCGACCGGCCGCAGCAGGGCGGGATCGCCGTCCGCCTCGGCGAGCACCCGCGGCGCCTCGGTGCCGTAACGCGCGACGAGCCTGCGGGGCGCGCCGATCCGGTCGAGGGACGCCGCCGGCGCCGCGCCGACGAGGGGCAGCCACGGTGTCCGGCATTTCCCGGCGGGCAGCCCGCGCAGCCGCACGACGGTGTCGACGGTGTCCTCGGCCATCCGCCTGTACGTGGTGAGCTTCCCACCCGTCACCGTCACCAGGTCGTCCGCGCCCACGGTGACGGAGTGCCGCCGGGACAGGTCGGACGTGGGCGCGCCGACCTCGTCCGGGTCGGCCAGCAGCGGACGCAACCCCGCGAACGCGCCGACCACGTCCTCGCGGCCGATCGGCACCCGCAGCACGTCGTCGACCGCGGCCAGCAGGTAGTCGATCTCGGCGTCGTCCGGACGCGGGACGTCCGGCAGAACGCAGCCCGCGTCGACGTCGGTGAGCCCGACCAGCGCCCTGCCGTCGGTCCACGGCAGCACGAGCAGGAACCGGCTCGGGTCGGCGCGGAACGGCACGCTGAGCGCGGCGCCGAGTGGGCCCAGGGCGCGCGAGCGCACGACCAGGTGCGTGCCGCGGCTCGGCCGCAGCGCGACGTCGGACGCGAGCGTGCCGGCCCACACTCCTGTGGCGTTGACGACGGCGCGCGCGCTGACGTCGAGCTCCACCCCGGTGAGCTCGTCACGCAGGCGCGCGCCGTCGCCGGTCACCTGCAGCGCACGGCAGCGGGTGACGACCCGGGCGCCGTAGGCCGCCGCGGTCCGCGCGATCGCGACGACGAGGCGCGCGTCGTCGACGAGCTGGCCGTCCCAGATGGTGAGGCCGCCGCGGAAGCCGGGGCGCAGTGCCGGCGCGATGCGTCCGGTCTCGACCCGGCCGAGGACGCGGGGCTTGGGCAGCGTGTCGCGCCGGGTGCGGGCGGCCGCGCGCAGCAGGTCGGCCACGCTGCCGACGCCGATGTACTTCAGGTGGTCGCGCAGGCCGGTGTCGTACTCCGGCATCAGCTGCGGCAACGCGTGCACCAGGTGCGGCGCGATGCGCTGCATCAGGTGGCCGCGTTCGACGGCGCTCTCGTGCGCGATGCCGAGGTGCCCGCCGGCGAGGTACCGCAGCCCGCCGTGCACGAGCTTGCTGGACCACCGGCTGGTGCCGAACGCGAGGTCGTGCGCCTCGACCAGGGCGACGGACAGGCCGCGACTGGCGGCGTCGAGCGCGACACCCGCACCCGTCACGCCCCCGCCGATCACGAGCACGTCCACGACCGCGCCGCGGGCCAGCGCGTCGAGCTCGCGTGCCCGCCGGGCGGCGTCCAGGGAGCTGCTCACGGCGCCAGGCTCCGGTCGAGGATGTGCCACAGCTCGTCGTACAGCGCGTCCTCCGCGACGCCCTCGTCGACGACCGCCCGCATCGACCAGACGTAGGACTGCACGGTGAGCAGCAGCGCGTACGCCATCGCCTGCCGGTCGCCGCGGCGGATCGAGCCGTCGGCGAACCCGGCGTCGAGCCACTCGCCGAACTGGGCCACGGCCACGTGCTGGGTGTGCCCGACGCGGTCGATCACGTACGGCAGCAGCAGCTCGGGGTCGACGTCGAGGACCTTGGCGAACAACGGGTTCGCGTGCAGCGCGCGGACGGCCGCGACGGTGTGCGCGACGGCGCGCTCGCGGGCGGTGGGCAGGCCGGCACCGAGGTCGTGCACGCCGGACAGCACCGCGGCGAACTCCCGGGTCATCAGGTCGGCCACGAGCGCGGCGAGGTCGGGGTACCTGCGGTAGAGCGTCATCCGGCTCATGCCGGCGCGACGTGCGACGTCGGTGAGCGTGGTGCGGCGGACGCCGACGGCCAGGACGGACGCGCGGACCGCATCCAGTACGTCATCGGTGGTGTGACGAAGTGGCGCCATGTGTCACACTGTATCGCATGGACATGTTCGATGTGGCGCAATCGGCCGAGACCGCGCGTGTCCGCGTGCGCTGGCCGGACGACGGCGAACCCTTCCGGCTGGGCCGGGCTCAACGCCGGCTGCTCCGCGACGAGCTGGGCGTCGACGCCGACGCTCCCGTCGCACCGCGGGAGGCGGGCGTCCGCGTGCCGGAGGGCCGCCTCGACCCCGCCGCCCTGGCCGAGCTGGACACCGTCGTCGGCGAACACGTCCGCACCGATCCCGCGGGCCGGGTCGCCCGGGCGGGCGGCATGAGCTACCTCGACCTCCTGCACCGGCGCGAGGACGCTGTGCTCGCGGTACCCGACGCCGTCGTCGCACCCGCGAACCACGACGAGGTCGTCGGCGTCCTCGGCGTCGCGGAGAGGTGCGGCCTCGCGGTCGTGCCCTTCGGCGGCGGCACCAGCGTGGTCGGCGGCGTCGGCCGGCCGGACGGCGAGCGGCAGGTGGTAGCGCTCGACCTGCGGCGGATGGCGGCGCTCGTCGACGTCGACGAGCTCTCGGCCACCGCTACGCTCCAGGCGGGGCTCACCG
>JAFMQP010000093.1 GCA_017354575.1 Acidothermales bacterium
GCATACGAGATGATGCACCGCCCGTCGTGACGTGACCGGGAGGTCTTGACCGGGCAGCGCCGTTGCTGTCATGTTCCTTGTCGTAGTGGTGCCGTCACAGCATGCGCAGTACCTCTCCCGGTGCCTAGGGGTGTGACATGGCTGTTGTTCGCTTCGTCCTGCGGTCGCCGCGGCCTCGCCGGCGCGTCCTCGCGTTCCTCGCGGCCGTCGCCGCCCTCGTCGTGCCGTCGCTCGTCGGTGGGTCGCAGGCGCAGGCGGCGCCGAGCTTCTCGCACTACGTCGCCCTCGGCGACTCGTACACCTCGGGGCCGTTCATCCCGTGGCCGCGATTCGACCCGGTGGGCTGCGGCCGGTCGACCAACGACTACCCGGCGCTGTTCGCCGGCC
This sequence comes from Acidothermales bacterium, assembly GCA_017354575.1. Lineage (GTDB taxonomy): Bacteria > Actinomycetota > Actinomycetes > Streptosporangiales > WHST01 > WHST01. The sequence continues at coordinate 388 of JAFMQP010000093.1, forward strand.
TGCTGAAGATCGGCTCGTACACCGACGCCAGCTGCTCGGGCGCGCAGACGTCGAACATGACGCAGTCGCAGAGCGTCCCGCTCGGCAGCAACGGACCGCAGTTCGACGCGCTGACGGCCGACACCGACCTCGTCACGCTCGGGATCGGCGGCAACGACTTCGACCTGTTCAGCTCGCTGATCGACACGTGCAGCTCGCTGTACGAGTCCGACCCGAACGGCTCGCCGTGCAGGGACAAGTACGTGGTGAACGGGCAGAACACACTGCAGCCGGACATCGACCAGATCGGCCTTCGGGTCGGCGGCGTGCTCGCCGGCATCCACCAGCGCTCGCCCAGGGCAACCGTGCTCACGTTCGGCTACCCGCACATCGTGCCGACGGACAAGACCTGCCAGAGCGTGCTGCCGTTCTCGAAGGGCGACTACCCGTTCCTCGACTCCGTCGAGCGGGCGCTCGACACCGCGATCGCGAACGCCGCCGCCGGCGGCACGGCAAGGTACGTCGACACCTACGCGGCGTCGGCCGGTCACGACGCGTGCGAGGGCAGCCGGGCGTGGATCAACGGGCAGCACCTGAACGTGTTCGCGGCCGCGCCGTACCACCCGTTCGAGAGCGGCATGGTCGGCTCGTCCGCGGCAGGGTACGCCACGCTCACCGGCCAGCAGGTCACCGCGTCGACGCTCGCCAGGGCCGGTCGGCTGGCGAGCGAGCGACGGGCGCGGGCCGGCGCGGCGGGCCCGGCCCACGTCCAGCGGCTCGCGGAGGCGTGGGACGTACGGAACGGCCAGGCGGTGACCGGCGGCGCGGTGCCGAAGGTGTTCACCCCCTAGCGCCTCCGGCCCGCGGCCCGGTGTCACGGGCGTGAGCCGGGCTCGTGGCCCTCGGACGGACGGGTCACGGCGACGGCGCAGGTGACGCCGGCGTACCTGGTCCCGCGGGCGTCGCCGAAGGCGACGGGCCCACCGGGCTTGCCGGGCCTGTCGGCTGGAGGGTCTGTTTCAGCGCCGCGGAGATGTCGGCCGCGCAGCGCGCCGTCAGCCTGCCCGCCTTGTCGAGGACGGCGCCGAGCCGGGCCGTGGGCGCGGACACGGTGACGGCCGCGACGACCCGGCCGCGGTGGTCACGGACCGGTGCGGAGCAGCCGACCACCCCCACCTCGAACTCGTCACGCACGACGCCGTAGCCACGCTGCCTGATCCGCGCGAGCTCCGTGATCAGCTCGTCGACGGTCACGATCCGTGGGCGAGGGCCGGACCCGGCGAGGTCGGCGTCGGAGAACCACGTCCGCAGCGTCGCGGTGTCCCAGTCGCTTAGCAGGACACGGCCCGCGGACGACGACACGACCGGCACCGACACCCCGTCCCAGGTCGGCGGCGACACGACGCCGGCCGCGTTCTCGGTCCACAGGGTCAGTAGCTGGTTGCCGCGGTGCACGCACAGGTGCCCGGTCTCGTGCAGGGTGGCGACGAGCCGCCGGACGAACGGTGCGGCGACGTGCACCAGCAGTGCCTCGTACGTGCGGGCCGCGTAGGAGTACAGCCGCCAGCCGAGCCGGTAGTCCAGGGTGTGCGGGTCGCGCTCGACCATCCCGGCCGCCGCGAGCGCCCGCAGCGCCCTGGACACCTGGCTGTTCTCCCGCCCGAGCCGCTCCGCGATCCGGACGACGCCGAGCCCACCGCGCCGCCGGCACTCGTCGCTCGCGAGGACGTCGAGGATGTCGAGGTCTCGGCGCAGGCCCGCGGAGTTCGGCTGGTCGGGGATCGTGGCCATATGTCGCAACAGTGCGACCGGGCGATCCTCCCGTCAAGACCGTTGTGTGCCGGCTCTCAGCTGCTCACTCGACCCCGGGGGCGGAACCGGCGATGTTCACCATCCACGCGATGCCGAACCGGTCGACGCAGGAGCCGAACTCGTCGCCCCACACCTGTTTCTCCAACGCGACGGTGACGTTGCCGTCGGCGGAGAGGCTGTCCCAGTACCGGCGCAGCTCGGCCGCGTCGTCGCCGCTGAGGCTGATGGTGATGTTGGTGCCCGGCCGGTACTCCATGCCCGGTGGGGTGTCGGACGCCATCAGCGTGTATCCGGCGTCGGTCTCGAGCTGACCGTGCATGATCTTGTCGGCGTCGTCGCCGTGGTCGGCGCCGAGCTCACCGAACGTGCTCGTCGTGAGCGTCCCGCCGAACACCTCCTCGTAGAACTCGAGTGCGTCGCGCGCGTTGCCGTCGAAGCTCAGGTACGGGTTGAGGCGGGATGACACGATGGGCTCCTTCCGGGACGTGAGAGTTGCATCGTGTCACCCCGTGCCGACACTCACCAGCCTTCGGCGACCTGGCGGACGGTGGCGTTGAGCCGGTTCCAGGTGTTGATGCCCGCGATCGCGATGACCAGCGCGGCGAGGGCCTGCTCGTCGTAGTGCTTCGCCGCGAAGTCCCACACCTCGTCGGAGACGGCATCGGGCCGGTCCGCGAGCCTGGTCTCCGCCTCGGTGAGCGCCAGCGCCGCGCGCTCGGCCTCGGTGAACCGCGGCGACTCCCGCCATGCACCGACGGCGAAGATCTTCTCGTGCGGCACACCGGCCTTCGCGAGCTCGGCGGCGTGCATCTCGACGCAGACGCTGCACCCGTTGATCTGGCTGGCCCGCAGCTCCACGAGGTACAGGGTCGTCTCCGGGACGCCCTTGTCGTGCGTGCTCTTGCCGAGCGCCTGGAGGGCCTTGAACGCCTCAGGGATGACGTAGATCGGGTGCTTCATCCGTGGCTGTTGCAGTTGCATGTGCGTTCCTTCGTCCGTTGCAGGTCTTGCTGCCACTGCTTTGACGGACGGTGGCAGACGGTTGTGACAGGACGGGTCAGCGGGCGTGGCCGCTGACGACCCACGCCGCCGCCTCGAGCGCCGCCTCCCGGGTCGCGACGGAGAGCCGGTCGAGCTCGATCACGCCGCCGCGCACCAGGCCGGCGTCGTAGCCGAACTCCAGCACGGTACGCACCCGCTCGGTGAGCTCCCCGCGCACGTGCGAGTGCGCCTGCCGGTCGAACCGCGACCTGCGGACGTCGGTGATCGCGACCGCGGCGTCCTTGGCCAGCCGCTCGTACCCGTTGCGCTCCAACCAGCCGAGCGTGGAGAAGCAGGCCGCGACGGCGTCGTCGGACGGCGTCGTGACGACGGTGACCGCGTCGACCGACTTCAGGATCGCGCTCGTGACCGGATGGGTGAGCGCCGTGCCGCAGTCGAGCAGGATGACGGGACAGGTGCGTTCCAGCGTCCGCACCGCCCACCACAGCTCCTTCGGCGTCGGCGCGTCGACGAGGATCGGCGAACGCGCCGAGTCGAGCACGTGCAGCCCGCTCGGCGTCACGTGGGCGAGCAGCCGCGGGTCGCTTCGCGGCGACTGGTACACGCGCCACAGGAAGTCGCGGATGGACGGCGGCTGCACGGTGTCGAGCCGGCGTACGAGCGTGCCGCGGTCGGGATCGGCGTCGAGCGCCGCCACGCCGCCCTGCCGCAAGGTGCTGAGCGCGAGCCCGGTGAGCGCGGTGACCGTGGTCTTCCCGACGCCGCCCTTGAAGCTGAGGAACGCCACCCGCCGAGGCCCGCGCAGCCGCGCCGAGGCACGCTCGATCAAAGCCGACTGGGCCATCGACCGGCCCGCGCTGCCGATGTTCGCGAGGCCGCGCAGGCCGGTACGCCCGCCGCGCCGGACACCCTGCGGAACATAGCCGGCGACCGACGCCACGCCCTCGGGCCGGTGCGCGTTCTGCGTCGCCCAGGTGCCGGGGGACGGCTGGCCCGCGGCACCCGCCTGCTGCTCGGGGAACTTCTGCGGGTTAACGCCGGGGCCCGCCTGCTGCGGCCCCGGCTGCGGCCGTTGTGCCGGCCCCGGCGGCGGCTGCTGCTGGCTCGCCGCCGGCGGCTGGGCGTCCGGCGTACCCGAAGGGGGAGCGGGCGGGAGCCCGAGGGCGGTGGGATCCAGGCCCATCCGGCGCAGCTCGTCCGCGACGTCCGCCGAGATCTGGGGCGCAGCACGGCCCGCGGTGCCGGACTGCTCTTCCGGACCGCCTTCCGTCACGGTGCCCCCAGGTGTCTCGTCAGCTGCCGATGAGTGTCCTGATCCAGGCGAACAGGCCGAAGATCTGCAGGAGGATCGGCACCATCAGTATGACGGTACCGATCTCCGCGTAGTTACCGAGCAGCCGGAGCCTGGCGACGAGCACGTCGTTGACGCGGATGGCGCTGAGCAGGGCGAACCCGATGAGGCCGGCAGCGAACAGAACCACGAGCAGGATCTCGCCGGGCTCCCGGTCGAGCACGAACCTGGCGAGCGTCGCCGCGAGCACGGCCGACCCGGCAAGGCGCACCGGCAGGGCGTGCACGCGGCGGGTGTACGCCCGGGACCGCAGCAGCAGCGCGAACCCGGCGAGCGCCGCCAGCAGGCGGGGCCAGAGGCCGGCCGTGACGGCCAGGTAGCCACCTGAGGCCACCGTCAGCAGGCCGATGCCGGTGAGCGTCCACATGAGGATCGCGGACGCCCGCCGCACCGCACGTTCGATCACCGTCGTCGAGAGCCGCTGTCCGGCCCTGATCCGGTAGTCCATCGACGCCAGCCCGCCCGCGCCCAGAGCCGTCAGCGGCAGGATGCCGAGCGCCAGCACGCAGACGCCGAGCAGCACGCTGAGTACCGGCACGAGGCCCAGGCCGAGGACGACGGCGACACCGGACAGGAGGACGAGCGCGCCGACGATCCACGTGAACGCCGCGGGACCGGCGAGCCCGTCGGAGACGACCCGGAGCACGCCACCGCCGATGGCCAGCCCGACCGCGGCGAACGCGGCCGCGAACGGCGTGCCACCGAACAGGCCGCCGAGCAGCGCGCCCGTGGTCGTCCACCAGGCCATCGCCGCGACGGCGAGCACCGCCGCGCCGAGCCTGCGGTCGCGCCTGGCCCACATCCCGGCCGCGAGCGAGACCGCGATCGCCACGACGAGGTCGAAGACGGACGAGAGCACGCCGCCGGCGCCGCGGCTGAACGTCGGGTAGAGCAGGAGCAGCAGGCCGGCTCCCGCGACGAGCGTCGTGAACGTCGTCGACGTGGCGTTCGTCCACCGGTCCGCGGCCTCGTCGACGCGGTCGGACACGGTGTCGACGAAGTCGTCGACGTACGCGACGAAGCCGTCGCTGTCGGCCGTGCGGAGCTGGAGCACCTGGCCGTCCGAGACGCCCGCGGACTCCAGCGTGGTGTCGAGCGGGATCTGTGGCCCGCCGATCGGGCCGATCACCCATCCCGCCGCGTGGCCGTTCTCGCGTGCGCCCGCGAGCCGGAGCAGCTCGGGGAACCATTCGCCGACCGGCACGGTGCTGGGCAGCGCGAGGTCGACGCGGCGCGTGTCGGTGACCACCGTGACCGTGCTGAACCCGAGTGCCATCCACAGACCTCCAACGGAGCGCTCCCGCGCGCGTTTCGCGCCGATACTCTAGCGATGCAGCCCAGTTCCGTAGGGAGGATGCGTGGGGGTAAGCGTCATCCACCGGCCGGCGCGCACGGCACCGCCCGCCGTCGAGGCCGACCAGATCCAGCTGGTCACGCCGCCCAAGGTGGAAAGCCCGCAGTCCACGGGCCAGCAGATGGCGATGATCGGCATGCCCGTCATGACCGGCACCGGGTCGCTGCTGGTGGCCCTGACGAACCTGGGCCGGCCGCTGTTCGTGGCGATCGGGCTGCTGGTGTTCATCGGCTCGATCGCGATGGGCGTGGTGCTGTTCTGGGGGCAGCGCGCCGGCCCGCGCAAGAAGCTGCGTACCGAACGTGAGCAGTACCTCGACTACGTCGACGGCATCCGGCACCGGCTGCGCTCCTCCGTGAGCGCGCAGAAGGAGCGGGCCGCGTGGTCGTACCCCGAGCCGGAGCAGCTGGTCGACCTCGCCGGCGACGACACGCGACGCTGGGAGCGGCGATCCGACGACGGCGACTTCCTGATGCTGCGCGCCGGTACGGGCACCGTGCCGCTCGAGCTGAAGGTGAGCTTCGCCCCGGACGACAACCCGATGAACGTGCTCGAGCCGGTGTCGCTGGCGGCGGCGCGGCAGCTGGTGGAACGGCGGACGACGCTCGACCACCAGCCGGTCGCCCTGCCCGTCGGGCACCTCGGCACCACGAGCATCGTCGGCGAGTGGACACGCGGCCGCGCGCTGATGCGTGCGCTGCTCTGCCAGGCGGCGGCGTTGCACGCGCCCGACAACGTGCGCGTCGCCGTCGTCCGCTCGCAGCGGGTCGAGCACCTCTGGAACTTCGTCAAGTGGCTGCCGCATGTGCAGAGCACGCAGGTCGACGACGGCCTGCTCCCGGGCCGGCTCGTCGCGAGCACGATGCAGGACATGGCGGAGATGCTCGAGCCCGACATCGAGCGGCGCGTCGAGGAGCACCGGCTGAGCCGCGGCAAGCGGCAGATCCGCACCCACCTGATCGTCCTCGTCGACGGCGAGTTCCTGCCCGTGCACGCCGCGTTGCAGTCACCCGACCCGACCGTTCCGCTCGCGGAGCTCGGCGTCCATCTCGTCCAGCTCGTGGCCGACCGCCGCGACGAGCCCGGCCAGATAGACCTGCGGGTGCTCGTACCGCCGCAGGGCCAGGCGACGGTGCAGTACCCGAACGGCGCCGGCGGCGTCTTCGTGCCCGACGAGCCGGGCATCGGACTCGCCACGGCGCTCGCCCGGCGGGTGTCGCCGCTGCGGCTCGCCGCCGACGACGCGCCGGAGTCCGTGCTGGCGGCCGACGTCAGCCTGCCCGACGTGCTCGGCGTAACCGACGTCGGCACGCTCGACCCGTTCGCCACCTGGAAGCATCTCGCGCCGCGCGACCTGTTGCGGGTCTCGATCGGCCTCACCGGCAACGGGCGTCCGCTCGTGCTCGACCTGAAGGAGTCGGCCGCGGGCGGCATGGGCCCGCACGGCCTGGTCGTCGGCGCGACCGGCTCGGGCAAGAGCGAGTTCCTGCGCACCCTGGTCAGCTCGCTCGCCATCAAGCACCATCCCGACCTGCTGTCGATGGTCCTCGTCGACTACAAGGGCGGCGCGACGTTCGCGGGCATGGCCACGCTGCCGCACCTGGCCGGCATGATCACCAACCTGCAGGACGACCTCGCGCTGGTCGACCGCATGCGCGACGCGCTGTACGGCGAGATGCTGCGCCGCCAGGAGTTGCTGAAGCGGGCCGGCAACCTGCCTAACGTCGCGGCGTACCACCGGCTGCGCGAGCAACGTCCTGAGCTTCCGCCGCTGCCGTACCTGCTGGTGATCATCGACGAGTTCAGCGAGCTGCTCACCGCGAAGCCGGACTTCGCCGAGCTGTTCGTCGCGATCGGCCGGATCGGGCGCAGCATCGGCATGAACCTGCTGCTCGCCACCCAGCGGCTGGAGACGGGCAAGATCCGCGGCCTGGAGAGCCACCTCTCGTACCGCATCGGCCTGCGGACGTTCTCCGAGACCGAGAGCCGCGAGGCGATCGGCACGCCGGACGCGTACCACCTGCCGCCCGAGCCGGGGTCCGGCTACCTCAAGGTCGACACCACGGTGTACGAGCGGTTCAAGGCGGCGTACGTGTCCGCGCCGTACGAGCCGGCCTCCCGGCTCGACGCCGCCGGGCAGGCTGCACCCCCGGTGCTGCCGTACACGGCGGTCAACGGCATCGGGCTGGTGGCGCAGCGCCGGCTGGAGAGCATGGCCAAACGCAAGCCCGTGGAGCAGACCGAGACGGCGGTCACCGTGCCCAGCGTGCTCGACGTCATGGTCGAGCGGCTCGCGAGCAGCCGGCTGTCCGTGCACAAGGTCTGGCTCGACCCGATGCCGGCCAGGCTGCCGCTCGACTCCGTGCTCGCCCCGTTCGCGCGGCGGCAGGCGCAGCTCCCCACGCCGGTGGGGTCGGTGGTCGGCCTGCTCGACGAGCCCCGGCTGCAGCGGCAGCGCCCGTTCGTGTTCGACTTCGCCGGTGCGCACGGCAACATGCTGGTGGTCGGGTCGCCGCAGTCGGGCAAGTCGCTGCTGCTGCGCACGATGATCCTGAGCTCGGCGTTCCTGCATACTCCCGACCAGATCTCGTTCTACGTCACCGACTTCGGCGGCGGCGGGTTCAGCGCGCTCGAGGACCTGCCGCACGTGGGGACGGTGGCGTCGCGGCTCGACATCGACCGCGTCCGGCGCATGGTGAACGAGATGGTCGGGCTGATCGACCGGCGGGAGGAGGCGTTCCGCGCGAACGGGCTCGACTCCGCCGCGACGTGGCGGCGCTGGCGCGCCCAGGGCAACCGGCTCGACGGCGACCCGCTCGGCGACGTCGTGTATGTCCTCGACGGCTGGCCGGCGTTCAAGGAGGAGCTGGAGGACGTCGAGCAGGTCGTGGGCGAGATCGCCTCGCGGGGACTGGCGTACGGCGTGCACATCGTGCTGACCTCGCCGACGTTGCACGAGGTGCGGCCGCGGATGCAGAACTCGTTCTCGGGCCGGGTGGAGCTACGGCTCAACGACCCGTTCGACTCGATGCTCGACCGCGAGCTGATGAAGAACCTCAGCTCCGAGACGCCGGGCAAGGGCGTCAACCAGGAGAAGCTGTTCTTCCAGGGCGCGCTGCCCAGGGTCGACGGGCAGGCGCGCGACGACGACCTCGCCGACGCGCAACGCGAGGCGGTGCGGTTGGTCGCCGAGCGCTACCCCGGCGCCGGCGCCCCGCCGATCCGCATCCTGCCGTTCGACGTCCCGCTCAAGTCGCTCCCGCCCGGCGACGCCATGCCGCCCGCCGTCGCCGTCGGGCTGGAGGAGACACAGCTCGGGCCCGCGTACCTCGACTTCTACGGCGCCGACCCGCACCTGGTCATCTTCGGCGACTCGGAGACGGGCAAGTCCAACGCGCTGGAGACGATCGTCCGGCAGCTGATGGCCGGCAAGGACAAGAGCCAGATCGGCTTCGTGCTCGTCGACTACCGCCGATCGCTGCTGGACGTGGTGCCGAAGGAGTTCCAGGTCGCGTACTGCACGGCCGGCCCCACGACCGAGCAGGTGTGCCGTGAGCTCGCCGCGAGCCTCGGCAAGCGGCTGCCGCCGCCGGATCTGACCGCGGAGCAGTTGCGCGACCGGAGCTGGTGGAAGGGCCTCGAGGTGTTCATGGTGGTCGACGACTACGACCTCGTCGCCACGTCGAGCATGAACCCGCTGCTCCCGCTGGCCGACTTCCTGGCCCAGGCCAGGGACATCGGGTTCCACATGCTCGTCTCGCGGCGCAGCGGCGGCGCCGGGCGGGCGATCTTCGACCAGATGCTGCAACGACTCGGCGACCTCAGCACGCCAGGCTTCCTGTTGAGCGGTGACCGCAACGAGGGTCCGCTGGTCTGCGGGGTCCGGCCGCAGAAGCTGCCCGTCGGCCGCGCGTTGTGGGCCAGACGCACGCACGTGCCGATCCAGGTCCAGATCGCGAACGCCGCCAACCGCTGAGCGGGCGGGTGCCGGCCACCCGGCTGCCCAGCTGCCCGGCTGAGGGCTCCCAAACCGCCGCGCGGTGACCGAGTTGATCATGTTAACGTGATCAACTCGGGGGAAAGGGACCGTCAGCCCGGGGGCGTGGCGGGGTACAGCCGGTGGTGGCGGCTGTGCGTCGGCCGCGGCTTCCCCGTCGTGACGGGCGTGCTCGCCTGCTCGGTCGGAGCGGGCGGTGGCGTCGTGATCTGGGTCGCGCGCTCCTGCTGCTCCTGTTGCTGACGGTCGAGCCGCTGCTGCTTGTGGAAGGCGCCCTGCACGCCGATGGCGGCACAGATCACGACCGCGACGAGGACACCGACGACGACCGCGGGCCAGGCGCGGTATCGGTCCCGCCAGGAGCGGTCGGAACCGTGGCACAGCGCGGCGAGCAGCTGCCGGCGGCGTAGCGCCTCACCCTCGACCGCCGCGGCGTCCGCGGTCTTCTGCGTCTGCCGCGTGAGCGGCGCGCGAGGCGCGGACGCCGAAGGGCCCGCCGGTTGATGCTCGGCGGGCCCGTTCGGCGGGATGCTGCTCGTGGTCTACCTCCGGCTGCCGGTCAGCCCCAGATACCGCTAACCGTACTCATCGCCTGCTGCGCGCTGGTGATGGCGTTGCCGTGCGCCTCGTTCATCTTGCGCAGGGCCGAGAGGATCTCCTCGCCGTGGCCGTGGTGCTGGTTGGCCTTCGCCGTGTACAGCTCCTGCCCGCCGCCCTGCGGCCAGAGCGATCCGACCAGCTGGTTGTGGGTGGCGTACCAGGCATTGAGGTGCCCGGACACGCTGCGGTGCGAGTTGTCGCCCTCGTCCTTCAGGCGGTTCATGTGCCCGAGGTCCCAGACGATCTGGTCTCCGCCTTGGCTCATGTTCTCAGATCCCCGTTCAGACGTTGATGTTCGTGATGGTGTTGACGCCGCTGATGCCGCCGGCGGCGGTGGTCATGTCGCTGTGCTGCGTGTCGTCGCCGGTGCCGAACGTGTGGGTGGTCTTGTCAACGCCCTGCGCGATCCGGCCCTGGCTCTGCGACCACTGGTCGACCCGGTCGAGGTACTCGTTGCGGGCCCTGATGTAGGCGGAGCCACCCGCACCGGCCCAGCC
>JAFMQP010000357.1 GCA_017354575.1 Acidothermales bacterium
GGCATGCCCTGCGGCACCGACCCGGGCGACGGCGCCGACGCCGACCGGCCGCCCGCGCGGTTCTTGCCGCCCGCCTTGCGCTTCTTGCTGTTCTTGCCGCCCTTGCGCTGCTTGCTCCGCCGCGATCCCGGCATGCCCGGCATGCCGGGCATGCCGCCGCCGAACTGCTTCATCATCTTGCGCGCCTCGTTGAACCGCTCGACGAGCTGGTTCACGTCGGTGACGGTGGTGCCCGAGCCGTTCGCGATGCGCAGCCGGCGGGAGCCGTTGATGATCTTCGGCGTACGCCGCTCGTCCGGCGTCATCGACTGGATGATCGCGGTGAGCCGGTCGACGTCGCGGTCGTCGATCTGCTCGACCTGGTCGCGGATCTGGTTCATGCCGGGCATCATCCCGAGCAGGCTGGAGATCGAGCCCAGCTTGCGGACCATCGAGATCTGCTGCAGGAAGTCCTCGAGCGTGAAGTCGTCCCCGGTGGCGAGGCGCCCGGCCATGTCGGCCGCCTGCTCCTCGTCGAAGGTGCGCTGCGCCTGCTCGATCAGCGTGAGCACGTCGCCCATGCCGAGGATCCGCGACGCCATGCGGTCGGGGTGGAAGACGTCGAAGTCCTCGAGCTTCTCCCCCGTGGACGCGAACATCACCTGCCGTTCGGTGACGTGCGCGACCGACAGTGCGGCACCGCCGCGCGCGTCGCCGTCGAGCTTGGTGAGGACGACGCCGTCGAACCCGACGCCGTCGCGGAACGCCTCCGCGGTGGTGACGGCGTCCTGGCCGATCATCGCGTCGACGACGAAGAGGATCTCGTCGGGGCTGACGGCGTCGCGGATGTCGGCCGCCTGCTTCATCATGTCGGCGTCGATGCCCAGCCGGCCCGCGGTGTCGACGATCACGACGTCGTACTGCTGCCGGCGCGCGTGCTCGACGGCGTCGCGTGACACGGCGATCGGGTCACCCACGCCGTTGCCCGGCTCCGGCGCGAACACCGCGACCTGGGCCCGCTCGCCGATCACCTGCAGCTGCTGGACGGCGTTCGGCCGCTGGAGGTCGGCGGCGACGAGCAGCGGGACGTGGCCCTGCTCGCGCAGCCACCGCGCCAGCTTGCCGGCGAGGGTGGTCTTACCCGAGCCCTGCAGGCCGGCGAGCAGGATGACGGTCGGCGGCGTCTTCGCGAAGCGGAGCCGCCGGGTCTCGCCGCCGAGGGTCTTGACCAGCTCGTCGTTGACGATCGAGATGACCTGCTGAGCCGGGTTCAGTGCCTCGTGCACCTCCGCGCCGAGCGCGCGTTCTTTGACACGAGCAATGAAGTCCCTGACCGCGGGCAGCGCGACGTCCGCCTCGAGCAGGGCGATCCGGATCTCACGACACGTGGTCGTGACGTCCTCTTCGGTGAGGCGGCCCTTCCGGCGCAGCGCGCTGAACACGCCCTCGAGCCGGTCGGTCAAGGTTTCGAACACGTTACAGAGTCCTCAGGTAAACACGTTCTGCTGGATTCCACCGCAACACTATCGGCACAGGGCTGAGGGTTGGTCTACTCTCTCCCCCACTCAGGGAGACTCTTTACGCGTCTCCGCCGGCATCTTGGAGGACAACCGTGCACCACCGTGCATTCGTTCGCGTCGCGGTGACGCTCGCCGCCGCGTCGCTTCTCATCACAGCATGCGGCAGCCGGGGCGGTGACAACAGCCAGGGTGGCGGCTCGAGCGAGAAGGTCGCCAAGATCGGCGTCATCGCGCCGACGTCGGGCGACCTGTCCGCCATCGGGCTCGGCATCCGCGACTCCGTCGACCTCGCCGTCAAGCAGGCGAACCAGAAGAAGCTGATCCCGGGCTGGAAGCTGCAGGTCTCCGCCGAGGACGACCAGGCGAACCCGGACGTCGGCAAGAACGCCGCCACCAGCCTCGCCAACGACGCCGGGGTCGTGGCCGTCGTCGGGTCGCTGAACTCCAGCGTCGCCCAGTCGGTACAGCCGGTGCTCGCCTCGGCGCACGTCCTCATGGTCTCGCCGGCGAACACCAACCCCAGCCTCACCCAGGGCGCGAACTTCGAGACGTCCAAGCAGCGCCCGTACGACAACTACTTCCGCGTGTGCACGACCGACGCCATCCAGGGCCCGTTCGCGGCGCGCTACGTCTACAACAAGCTCAAGCTCAAGCGGGTCGCGACGATCAACGACAAGAAGACCTACGGCCAGGGTCTCGCGAAGGCGTTCGAGGGCGAGTTCAAGAAGCTCGGCGGCACGATCGTCTCGTCGCAGACCATCAACCCGGACGACAAGAGCTTCAGCGCGGTCATCTCGAAGGTGAAGCCGGCCAAGCCGCAGCTCGTCTACTACGGCGGTGAGTACCCGCAGTCCGGCCCCCTGACGGTGCAGATGCACCAGAACGGGCTGAACGTCCCGCTGATGGGCGGCGACGGCATGTACGCGGCCGACTACATCACGCTGGCCGGCAAGGAGGCGCCGGGCAACTACGCCACCTCGATCGGGTCGCCGCTGAACAAGCTGCCCGCGGCACAGCAGTACGTGAAGGACTACAAGGCCGCCGGCTACAAGGGCGACAACTCGTCCTACGGCGCCTACGCGTACGACTCGGCCACCGCAATCATCAACGCGCTCAAGGACTCGCTGAAGAACGCGAAGGACGCCAAGTCCGCCCGCGAGGCGACCGTGAAGGCGATGGGGAACGTCGAGTTCGACGGCATCTCCGGCCATGTCGCGTTCGACCAGTACGGCGACACCACCAACAAGGTGCTCACCGTCTACCAGGTCAAGGGCAAGGACTGGACGGACGTCAACACCGAAGAGTTCAAGTAGGCACCGGGCGGTGACCGCAGGGCCGGCGCGCGTGCGCGCTCCGGCCCTGCGGTCCCGTGCCACGTCGGTCCTGGCCTCGGAGGTGGATCCGTGCATTCGGTCGAGCTGCTCTTCCAGCAGCTGGTGAACGGGCTGTCGCTCGGCGCGCTCTACGCGCTGATCGCGGTCGGCTACACCGTGGTTTACGGCATCATCCAGTTGATCAACTTCGCCCACGGCGAGATCTTCATGATCGGGGCGTTCGGCGCCCTGACCGTCTGGCTCGCCCTGTTCCGCGACAACACGGCGCTGTGGGTGTTCCCGTTCATGATCATCGGCGCGATCGCAGCGTCCATAGGCATCGCGGTCCTGATGGAACGCGCGGCGTACCGGCCACTGCGCAGGGCACCGCGCCTGGCACCGCTCATCACGGCGATCGGCGTCTCGGTGTTCCTGCAGGAGGCGGTGCGCCTGTTCTACGGGCGGATCCCGAGCTTCCCCGACTCCACCCAGGCCGTCCCGTTCCCGCAGATCGACGTGGTGACGGGCGCCCCGCTGCAGTTCGACGGCGTCTCCATCCAGCGTTCGGCCGTCTTCACCCTGGGAGCGCTCATCGTCTGCACGGCGTTCCTCTACTGGTTCGTCAACCGGACGCGAACCGGGCGCGCGATGCAGGCGACGTCCCAGGATCCCGACACCGCGCGGCTGATGGGCATCAACGTCGACCGCATCATCGTCGTCGCGTTCGCCCTCGGCGCGGGGCTGGCCGCGGTCGCGGGCATCGCCCACGGCCTGACGTACACCAACATCGACTTCCGGATGGGCTTCCTCGCCGGGCTCAAGGCGTTCACCGCCGCGGTCCTCGGGGGCATCGGGAACATCTACGGGGCCGTCGTCGGCGGCCTCGTGCTCGGCGTCGTCGAGACGATGGCCACGCAGTACATCCCCGGTGAGTTCGGCGGCAGCGCGTGGAAGGACATCTGGGCCTTCGGCCTGCTGATCCTGGTGCTGGTGTTCCGGCCGGAGGGCCTGCTCGGCGCGCGGGTGGTG
>JAFMQP010000358.1 GCA_017354575.1 Acidothermales bacterium
GTGATCGCGTCGGCGTGGTGCTCGATGCCCGGCACGGTGGCCGGCAGGTCGTGGAACAGCGGGTCGGCGGCGGCCTCCGGCCGCAGCGTGACGGGGACGCTGCCGGTCTCCGGCGCCCCCGCGTCCGCCTTCACCGCCCCGCCCGCGACGTGCGCCAGCAGCTGCCCGCCCAGGCAGATGCCGAACACCGGCACGCCGCTGCGGAGTGCCTCCGCCACCAGCGCGCGGGTCTGCGCCAGCCACGGCGCGCGGTCGTCGGCGTCCGGCATGAACCCGCCGCCGAGCACGAGCACGGCGTCGTGCGCCAGCGCCCGCGGCGGCGCCGCCCCGTCGTAGGCGTGCACCACGTCGAGACGCAGCCCGTCCTCGGCGAGCCAGTCGCCGAACCTGCGCGGCCCGCCGTTCCCCTCGTTCTGCACGACGAGCACCGTCGGCCTGCTGTCGCCTCCCACGCCTGCAACGCTATCCGGTCGGCCCGGTGGGCGACCGGATCAAGACGATCGCCCAGCAGCTCGACCCCGATGTCGACGTCGTCGTCTCGGGGCACAGCCACCACCGTCGACACGCGCGTCGCCGGCAAGCTGGTCGTGCAGGCGTCGTCGTTCACGCGCGCGTACGACGAGGTGCGGCTGCTGCTCGACCGCGGCACCGGCGACGTGGTCGCGTCGTCGGCGCGGGTCGTGCCCACCTGGACACGACGTCGCCCGCGAGCACCGACCCGACCGCGCCGAAGGTCGCGCCCGACCCGGGCGTCCAGCAGGTGGTGGACGCGGCGGCGGACCAGACCGCGCCGATCGTCAACCAGGTGATCAACCACGCGTCGTCGGACATCCCGTCGCGCCGCGGGCGAGTCGCCGATGGGTGACCTCATCGCGGACGCGCAGCGCGAGTACGCGGGCACGCGGCTGGCGTTCGTGAACACCGGCAGGATCCGTGCGGGCCTGCGGGCGGGACCGGTGACCTACGGCGACCTGTTCACGGCGCAGCCGTTCCAGGACGACTACGTCGACACGCTGAAGCTCACCGGCGCACAGGTGTGGGCCTTGCTGCGGCAGCAGTTCCAGCCGCCGGACAACCGGGTGATGCAGGTGTCCGGGCTGCACTTCACGTACGCGAGCAGCGGCCCGGGCCAGGGC
The DNA here is from genome assembly GCA_017354575.1 of Acidothermales bacterium. Classification (GTDB taxonomy): domain Bacteria; phylum Actinomycetota; class Actinomycetes; order Streptosporangiales; family WHST01; genus WHST01. The sequence continues at coordinate 1,137 of JAFMQP010000358.1, forward strand.
ACGATCCAGGCCGTCTACCTCGGCGGGGCCGGTGACGGACTCGACGCCGATCCCGACGACGACAGCCCGACCTACACGGCGACGGCGGACTCGTTCATGGTGGGCGGCGGGGACGGTTTCACGGAGCTGACCAAGGCGACGGACATCGTGCAGACCGCGGACTCCGAGCTGCAGCCGCTGCTCGACTACGTCGGCAAGCTGCCCGACCCGTTCAGGTACGCGGTCGACGGCCGCATCGACCGCTCCTGATCACGGGAGGAGAGCGAGGATCCGGGCGACCACGGCGTCCACGTCGGGGCCGACGATGTCGGGCTGAGCACCGATCGGGCTCAGCACCATGCCGGGACGGGCGACGAACGCCGCGCGGCACCCGGCGCTCAACGCGCCCGCGACGTCCCACGCGTGGGCGGCGACCAGCCGCACCTGGGACGCGTCGACACCGTACCCGCTCGCGACGGACAGGTACGGTTCCCTGGCCGGCTTCAACCGCCTCACGTCGTCCGCCGACATCACGCGGTCGAAGTGCTCCCTGATGCCGGCACGCGCGAGCTGCGCCTCCGCGACGGGCGCGGGCGAGTTGGTCAGCGCCACCGCGGTGAGCGGTGTGTCGCGCAGCCGGGCGAGGGCGGCGGCGACCTCGGGATGCGCGGGCAACGTGGTCATGCCGCCGACGAGCTCGTCGGTGGCTGCGTCCGAGACGGTGACGCCCTGCCGTTCCGCGAGCATGCTCAACGCCGCTCGTTGCGCGGTGGTGAAGTCCACGTACTCGCCGGTGATCCCGCCGACGAACGACAGCTGGAGCATGAGCGCGAACCACTGCGGCCGCAACGCCGCGTCGCCGAACAGCTTCTCGAACGGGCCGTCCAGCGCGGACAGGTCGAGCAGCGTCTCGTTGACGTCGAACGCGATGACCTCGGTCATGTGAACGGGATTCCTCTCATGCCCCTACGAGCGCGGCGGCGTCGATCTCGTCCACCGAACGGTACCCGGCGAGCCCCATGGTGAGGTCGACGTCGGCGGCGAGGTCGGCGAGGAACTGGCGTACGCCCGCTGCACCACCGAGCGCGAGCGCGTAGACGTACGGCCGGCCGAGCAGCACCGCGGTGGCGCCGAGAGCGAGCGCCTTCACCACGTCCGCGCCGGTGCGCACGCCGCTGTCGAGGAACACCGGCACCGCGCCGGCGACGGCGTCGACGACCCCGGGCAGCGCGGCGAGCGAGCCGACCGCACCGTCGACCTGGCGGCCGCCGTGATTGGACACGACCACGCCGTCCATCCCCGCGTCCACCGCGCGGCGGGCGTCGTCGGCGTGCAGGATGCCCTTCAGCACGATCGGCAGCGACGTCAGGCCGCGCAGATAACCGAGGTCGTCCCACGACAGCGACGGGCGTGAGTACATGTCCAGGAACGCGCGGACCGCGCGGCGCGGAAGTTCCGACCGCACGTTGCCGAGGAACGGGCCGGGATACGCGCGGGCGACGTCGACGAGGGCACGGGCGGCGGCGAGCGACGGCCGCGGCGACCGGCCCGCCGGGTGCGTCTCGGCGAGCCGGCGGAACACCGGGTCCGAGGTGTACTGGGCGATCCCGAGCCCGTGGCTGAACGGCAGGTACGCGAGGTCGAGGTCGCGCGGCCGCCAGCCGAGCGTCGTCGTGTCGAGGGTCAGCACGATCGCCTCGCACCCGGCGGCCTCCGCACGGCCGACCAGGCTCCCCACCAGCTCGTCGGATGTGCTCCAGTACAGCTGGAACCAGCGCGGCGCGTCGCCCATGACCGCGGCGCACTCCTCCATCGGCCTGGACGCCTGGTTGGAGAACACCATCGGCACGCCGGCGTCCGCTGCCGCGCTCGCGACGGCGACGTCGGCGTGGCGGTGCACGAGCTCCAGGACGCCGACCGGCCCGAGCAGGAACGGCGCCGGCAGCCTGCGCCCGAACACCGTGATGCCGATGTCGCGCTTCTCCGTGTCGCGGAGCATCCGCGGCACCAGCCGCCAGGCGTCGAAGGCGGCACGGTTGGCGCGCATCGTCGCCTCGGCGCCCGCGCCGCCCGCGACGTAGGCGTACGCGCGCCGGCTCATCGCCCGGCGCGCCCGCGCCTCGAGTTCCCGGGCACGCACCGGCACGCGCGGCCGCCTGCCCGCGACGCCCGCGAAATAGATCGCGCTCTGCCGGTCCCTGCCGGACACGGCGGCGCTACTCCGCCCAGCGTTCGGCGTACGTCGACCGGACGAGGACCTTGCCGGCGTCGACGACCGACTGCTCGTCGAGGAACTCGAAGAACCCGCGGTGCCCGCCGCTGGGCTCCTCGACCAGGTTGGCGCCCTCGCGGAGGGCGCGCCAGATCGTGCCGGGCAGCGTCGCCGCGACGACCGTGCGGTGCACGCCGACATGCGCGAGATAGCGGCGCAGCAACGCCTCACCGCGGTACGTCGCGGGTCCGGCGACGTCGTGGACGCGGCCGGAGGCCCCGGCGTCGACGAGCTCGCCGATGCGCTCGGCGACGTCGCGCACGTCGACCGGCTGCACCTGCAGGCGCGGCACGACGACGAGCGGCGGCCGGGCGAACTGCTGCGCCAGGGCGAGGACGAAGTCGTGGAACTGGGTCGCCCGCAGGATGGTCCACGGCAGGCCGGACTGCTCGACGACCTGCTCGGCCTCGTACTTGGACTTGTAGTACGCGTAAGGGATCTCG
>JAFMQP010000007.1 GCA_017354575.1 Acidothermales bacterium
CGATCGCGAACCGGTTCGGCCCGGTGGCCGCACTGCTCGTCACCAGCGCGATCTTCGCCGTCGTCCACCTGGAACCGGTGCGGCTGCTCGGCCTGCTGCTCGGTGGCCTCGTCCTCGGCGGCCTGCGGCTGACGTTCCGACGGCTCGGTCCCGGGATCGTCGCGCACATGACGCTCAACACGGTCAGCGCCGTCTCACTGCTGCTGGCCGTGGTCAGGTAGCCCGGGGGGAGTCAGTCGAGGATCGACTGCAGGCGCGCGCGGACGTCCTCGGTGAGGGCTTGCTCGCCGACGGTCAGCTGTTCGCCGCCGAGGTCCACGTGGTAGGTGAACGCGTCCGGCACCGGACGGTCGCCCGCCGCCGCGGCGGCGGCGCGGACGGTGTCGGCCAGCGCGCGGGCGTCGTCGTCGGGCAGGTCGGCGGAGCCGGTCCTGGTGATACCGGCGAAGCCGCCGCTCCTGCGCACGTCGACCCTCACGTCAGCACCTTCACGCCCGTCCATGCCTTGCGGACGGCGTCGGCGACGTCCTGACCGACGGCACCGGCCGCGCTGACGGTCGCGTTCGCGAACGTCGCGAAGTCGGCGCTCGCCGGCAGTGAGCCGGACGTGAGCGTGCGGTACCACACCAGGCCCGCCTTCTCCCACGCGTTGCCGCCGATCGCCGTGGCGGCGAGATAGAACGCGTGGTTCGGTATGCCGGAGTTCGTGTGCACGCCGCCGTTGTCGTCGGTGGTGTCGACGTAACCGTCCATGGTGGCCGGCTGTGGGTCCTTGCCGAGCCGCGGGTCGTCGTACGCCGTGCCAGGTGCGGCCATCGACCGCAACGCCTTTCCCTGCACTCCCGCGGCGAACAGGTCGGTGCCGATCAGCCAGTCGGCCTGGTCGGCGGTCTGTTGGCCGACGTACTGCTTGACGAGCGAGCCGAACACGTCCGACACCGACTCGTTCAACGCGCCGGACTGGCCCTTGTACTCGAGGTTCGCCGAGTACTGCGTGACGCCGTGGGTGAGCTCGTGGGCGGTGACGTCGAGCGGGACGGTGAACGACTTGAACAGCGTGCCGTCGCCGTCGCCGAACACCATCTGGTCGCCGTTCCAGAACGCGTTGTCGTAGTTCTGGTCGTAGTGCACGGACGCGCGCAGGGCGAGGCCGTTGCCGTCGACGGAGTCGCGGTCGTAGACCTCCGAGTAGAACGTCCAGGTGTCGCCGAGGTGGTCGTACGAGCGGTTCACGTCGTCGTCGCCGGTGGGGGCCTGGCCCTCGCTGCGCACCAGCTGCCCGGGCAGCGTGGTGCCGTGCTGGGCGTCGTACACCGACCGCTTCTCGGCGCCGTCGGTGGCGGCGGCCTGCCGTACGCCGGCCGCGGCACGCGCCTGCCGGTGGACGTCGTCGAGCTCCAGTGTGCGCCGGGCGCAACCGGCGAGCTCGGCGTCGTCGGACCGGGTGAGGGAATCGAGCAGATACGGGGGGACGATCGTGCAATATGCCATCGGCACAGCCTGGCACTTCGCGGTGCCGGGCCCGGCGACCGCCCACCTGTTCGGCCCGCCGCGACGAGGAGTAGGGTGGCGAGCGTCATGTGGCATGCGTTCCTCCTGCTTCGCTGCCGCGACGGGGCCCTCTAGGCCGGTCACCTCGTCGCGGAGCGTCGTCGCGTCCGGCCGACCGAGCGCAACCGCAGCGAAGGAAGACCGATGACCCAGCCCGATCCCCGAAATCGCCAGCAACCGAGCCGGATGCCGATCCACCGGTACCGGCCCTTCCCGTCCGTCGAGCTGCCCGACCGCACCTGGCCCACCGCGCGCATCGAGCGGGCGCCGCGCTGGCTGTCCACCGACCTGAGGGACGGCAACCAGGCGCTGATCGACCCGATGACGCCCAGCCGCAAGCGGGCCATGTTCGACCTGCTCGTGAAGCTGGGCTACAAGGAGATCGAGGTCGGGTTCCCGTCCGCGAGCCAGACCGACTTCGACTTCGTCCGCGAGCTCATCGAGTCCGGACGCGTCCCCGACGACGTGCGGATCTCGGTGCTCACCCAGGCGCGCGACGAGCTGGTCGAACGGACCGTCCAGAGCCTGGTCGGCGCGCCGCGCGCCACCGTGCACCTCTACAACGCGTGCGCGCCGGTGTTCCGCCGGGTCGTCTTCGGCTTCCCCGGCGACGGCCGCGAGGAGTGCAAGCGGGTCGCCGTCGACGGCACCCGGATGGTGCTGAAGTACGCCGAGCAGTACCTCGGCGACTGCGACTTCGGCTACGAGTACAGCCCCGAGATCTTCATGGACACCGAGCTCGACTTCACCCTCGAGGTGTGCGAGGGCGTGATGGACGTGTGGGAGCCGGGGCCGGACCGCGAGATCGTGCTCAACCTGCCGTGCACCGTGGAACGGTCGACGCCGAACGTCTACGCCGACCAGATCGAGTGGATCTCGCGCTCGCTGCGCCGGCGCGAGCACGTCTGCCTGTCCGTGCACACCCACAACGACCGCGGCACGGCCGTCGCGGACGCCGAGCTCGCGGTCATGGCGGGCGCGCAGCGGGTCGAGGGCTGCCTGTTCGGCAACGGCGAGCGCACCGGCAACGTCGACCTCGTCACGCTGGGCATGAACCTGGTCACCTCCGGCGTCGACCCGCAGATCGACTTCTCCGACATCGACGAGATCCGCCGCGTCGTCGAGTACTGCAACCAGCTGCCGGTGCACCCGCGCCACCCGTACGCGGGCGACCTCGTCTACACCGCGTTCTCCGGCTCGCACCAGGATGCCATCAACAAGGGCTTCGCGGCGCTCGAGCGCGACGCCGCGGCCGCCGGTGTGCCGGTCGACGAGCACGCCTGGGAGGTGCCGTACCTGCCCGTCGACCCGAAGGACGTAGGCCGCACGTACGAGGCCGTCATCCGGGTGAACAGCCAGTCGGGCAAGGGCGGCATCGCCTACATCATGAAGGCCGAGCACAACCTCGACCTGCCGCGCCGGCTGCAGATCGAGTTCAGCCACATCGTCCAGGCGCAGACCGACTCCGAGGGCGGCGAGGTCGAGCCCGGCCCGATGTGGGAGATCTTCGAGCGCGAGTACCTCGCCGTCGACGGGCCGCTCCGGCTCGACTCGCAGCAGATGTCCGTGGCCGACGGCAAGGACGACGTCATCACCGTCGACGTCACGATGAACGGCGAGCCGCGCCGGCTCGAGGGGCGCGGCAACGGCCCGGTGGCGGCGTTCGTGGACGCGATCGGGAAGGTGGGCTTCGACCTCAGGTTCCTCGACTACAGCGAGCACGCGCTCACCTCCGGCGACGACGCCCAGGCGGCGGCGTACGTGGAGTGTGCGATCGGGGAGCGGACCCTGTGGGGCGTGGGCGTCGACGAGAACATCGTGACGGCGTCCCTGCGCGCGGTGGTCTCGGCCGTCAACCGCGCGTCGCGCTAGCGGGTGCGAGCAGCACGTCGGCGGGGCCCTCGGGCTCGACGTCGGGCGACGGTTCGACGTGTACCCTCGCGTCGGCGCCGAGGACGACCTGCACGGCTACCGGTCCGCCATCGCGGCGTCGACGATCTCGCCCAGCTCGCGCAGCCGCGGGACGCCGGTCTCCCGCAGCGCCGCGGGGGCGTCGGCCGCGCCGACGGTCGGCTGCCAGACCGCGCGTCCGGCGAGGAACCCTGACGCCCCCTCGGCACAGGCGAGCTGGACGGCGCGCGGGAAGTCGTCGCGCCGGACGCCGGACGAGAGCACCACCCACTCGCCGGCGACGGCCTCGGTGAGCCTGCCGCATGCGCGGCGTACGGCCGCCTCGTCGCCCCGGCCGTGCAGCGGCACCTCCGCCTTGTAGAGGTCGGTGCCGGCGTGGCCCAGCTCGCGTGCCGCGGCGAGCACGCCGTCGTTCCAGTCGTCCTCGGTCCAGCCGGCGGACCGGTCACGGGGCGGGCGCGAGACCGGTTCGAGGATGCTCACCAGCCCGGCGTCGTGGCAGCGCCCGGCGAACTCCTCGGCCAGCGCGACGCGTTCGGCGGCGGGCTCGTCGGGCCGCCAGAGCACCAGCAGCTTCAGCGCGACGGCACCGTTCGCCTTCATCCCGGCGGGGTCGACGGCCTCGTCGAGACGTGACCACGCGACGAACTCGCGGTCGTCGCCCTCGAACTCGTCCGCCGCGACGACGAGCGCGCAGGCCGGTGCCACCGCACCGGCCGCGAGCACGGCGTCGAGCGCGAAGAGGCGGTCGACGAGCACGGCCGAGGCGTACGGCGAGAGCTCGCGCACCGCGTCGACCTTGAACTCGGTGAGCTCGGCGTCGGTGACGGGACGGCCGAGGCGCTCGGCGAACATCGCGCGGAGCGCCTCACGCTGGTCGACGGCGAGCATCGCGTACCCGCCGGACGGGCGGGCGAGCGCGGCGAGGCCCGCCGTGCGTGGGCTCTGCTGAACGGCCACGTGTCTCCTTCACATCGGGGCGTCGGCGGTGCGGGTCGCGGGTAGCTTCCTGGCGAGTGCGGCGGTCTCGTCGTGACCGGCGATGGCGGACCGCCCGTCTAGGCCGCGGCAGGACAGGGCGGCCGCGGCGTTCGCGTACGCGAGCGCGTCGGGCAGCGCGAGGTCTCGTGCGTACGCCGCGAGCAGGGCGCCGTGGAAGACGTCGCCGGCGCCGAGCGTGCTGCGTACGGCGATGTCGTGCGCCGGTATGCGGTAGTGGCCGGTGCGGTCGGCGGCGACTGCACCGCGCGGCCCGTCGGTCGCCACCACCCAGGTGGCGCCGTCGGCGAGTGCGGCGTCCGGGTCCGCGTCGCCGTACACCTGGGCGAGGGTCGCGAGCGTCGGGACGTAGAGGTCGACCCAGGCCGGGCAGCGGCGCGGGTCGAGGTTGCCGGCGTCGTACGACACGACCGGACGACGGCCGGCCGGTACGCCTGCGAGGTGCGGCTCGACGGCGGGCAGGCCGCGCTGGTCGACGTGCAGCAGGCCCGCTCCGAGCACGTCACCGGCGTCGACCTCCGTATGCGGGCCGGGCCGGACACAGATCGCGCGGGCGTCCTGCGAGCGGTCGACGAGCACGACGCAGCTGCCGGAGGGGGCCGCGGCGTCGACGCGGACGAGTGACGTGTCGACGCCGGCGTCGACCAGTGCGCGGGTGATCGCGGCGCCGTCACGATCGGAGCCCACCGCCGTGGCGAGCCGTGCCGGCAGGCCGAGCCGGGCGAAGGTGGCGGCGGCGGCCGCGGCCGGGCCGCCGCCCGCCGCGACGAGGTCGTCGACCAGGACGCGGCCGTCGGCGGCCGGGAGGTGCGGCAGGTCGGCGACGACGTCCCAGGTCGCGACGCCCACGAACAGGGCGGTCGGGTCGGTAACCGGCATGGGCGCCTCGCAGCCTCGGAGAGGATTGTTGGAATGTTAACGTACTTTGATGCTTTTCAAACAGGCCCGGCCGGCCGGGCTGCCCCGGCCGGACACCGCCGCATGGGACGATGGCGGTGTGAGCCTGTACCGGGACGAGGGCGTCGTCATCCGTACCCACAAGCTGGGTGAGGCCGACCGCATCGTCACCGTCCTGACCCGCCGCACCGGCCGGGTCCGCGCCGTCGCGAAGGGCGTCCGCCGTACCACGAGCAAGTTCGGCTCCCGGCTGGAGCCGTTCACGCACGTCGACCTGCAGCTGTACGAGGGGCGCTCGCTCGACATCGTCACGCAGGCCGAGAGCCTGCACCCGTACGGCCAGCGCATCGCCGTCGACTACGCGAGGTACACGGCGGGCACGGCGATGCTCGAGACGGCGGAACGGCTGACGCCGGAGGAGCGCGAACCGTCCCTGCAGCTGTTCCTGCTGCTGATCGGCGGGCTGCGCGCGCTCGCCGACGGCGCCCACGCGCCGGGCCTCGTGCTCGACTCGTTCCTGCTGCGCGCGCTCGCCGTCGCCGGCTGGTCGCCGTCGCTGCGCGACTGCGCGCGCTGCGGACGGCCCGGCCCGCACCGCTGGTTCTCCGTGCAGTCCGGCGGGCTCGCGTGCGGCGAGTGCCGTCCGGCGGGGGCGGTGACCGCGGCGCCGCAGTCGGTCGCGCTGCTGGGCGCGCTGCTCGCAGGCGACTGGGTCGTCGCGGACGCCAGCGAGCCGATCCACCGCAGGGAGGCCACCGGGCTGGTCGCGGCGTACCTGCAGTGGCACGTCGAGAACGGCCTGCGTTCGCTGCGCATGGTCGACCGCACAGACGGGTCGGCGCGCGGGAGCGACGACCTGGAGAGGACCGCGCAGGCATGGCGAGGGTGACCACACCGCCACGACCCCCGCGACCGCACCCGTCCGGTGCCCGCCCGCCGGCGATCCCCGCCGACCTGGTGCCGCGGCACGTCGCCATCGTCATGGACGGCAACGGCCGGTGGGCCAAGGCCCGCGGCCTGCCGCGTACCGAAGGACACAAGCGCGGCGAGGCGTCGCTGCTCGACGTCGTCGAGGGCGGGATCGAGCTCGGCGTGAAGTGGATCTCGGCGTACGCGTTCTCCACCGAGAACTGGAAGCGCTCGCCGGACGAGGTGCGCTTCCTGATGGGTTTCAACCGCGACGTGATCCGGCGCCGCCGCGACTACATGAACGAGCTGGGCGTGCGGGTCAGGTGGGCCGGCAGGCCGCGGCGGCTGTGGCGCAGCGTGCTGCGCGAGCTGCAGGTGGCCGAGGAGATGACCGAGCACAACGACGTGCTCACCCTCACCATGTGCGTCAACTACGGCGGCCGCTACGAGATCGCGGACGCCGCGCAGGCGCTCGCCCGCGACGTCGCGGCCGGCGAGGTCGACCCGGAGCGCGTCGACGAGCGGGTGTTCGCCCGCTACCTCGACGAGCCGGACATGCCCGACGTCGACCTGTTCCTGCGCTCGTCGGGCGAGCAGCGCACGTCGAACTTCCTCCCGTGGCAGTCGGCGTACGCGGAGCTGGTGTTCCTCGACACGCTGTGGCCCGACTTCGACCGGCTCGACCTGTGGCGCGGCTGCGAGATCTACGCGAGCCGCGACCGCCGCTACGGCGGCGCGGTGCCCAACTTCGCGTCCGGCTGACGCCTGCGGCGTACGGCCGCGGCGAGCACGAGCGCGGTGGCGAGGACGCCGAGCGCGATCGTCGCGAGCCCGGAGCCGCCGAGCGTCGCGCGGGGGCCGAGCGCCGTCGTGACCGGACCGCCGAAGGCGGTGCCCAGCGGGGACGCCGTCAGCAGCGCGGCGCCGCGGGCCGCCAGCACGGTCGAGAGGTGCTCGGGCGGCGACGTCCCCTGCACGAGCGTGATCGACACGGCGACGAACGGGCCGTAGATCACGCCGCCGAGGCCGAACGAGACGACCGTCGCGGCGGTGGGGGCGTGCGCCCAGAACGGCAGCAGCGTCACGCCCCAGCCGATCACGATCGCGAGCGTCGTCGGCCACAGCGGCAGCCGGCGCAGCGAGCCCGCCACGAGGCTGCCGACGATGGCGCCGACGCCGAAGATCGTCCAGTACAGGCCGAGGACGTCGCTGCCGGCGTGCAGGTCGCGGGTCACGTGCAGCGGCAGCGCCACCTCGACCGGGCCGTAGAGGAAGTTGAACAGCCAGGTGAGCCCGACCAGGCCGAGCAGCGCGGGGTAGTGGGTGAGCACGCGCAGACCCCTGGCCGAGGACGCCGCGTCGACGGGCGCGTCGGTGCCGGTGGTCCGTCCCGGTGGCCGGAGCAGGCAGGCGACGACCGCGAGGACGACGAACGTGGTCGCGTCGATCCCGATGACGAAGGCGGCGTCGACGACGGTGACGAGCAGGCCGGCGACCGCGGGCCCGGCGATGATCGCGGCGTACTCGAGCGTGCCGACCGCCGTGTTGGCGGCGAGCCGGTGCTCGTCCGGGAGCAGCTCGGCGACCAGCGTGTACCGGCCCGCCGCCCCCCAGGCGTGCAGCAGTGACGAGCACGCCAGCAGCACGACGTAGAGCCCGGGTCTCAGCGTCCCGGTGAGCCAGACGACCGGGACCGCGCCGAGGAAGACGGCCCGCGTCGTGCTGTCGACGACGAGCAGCCGCTGCGCGGGGAGCCGCCGCAGCCAGCGGCCGAGCGTCAGCGCGCCCACGACACCCGGCAGCGCGTACGCCGCCACCGCCGCGCCGACCCAGAGGCCGGCGGTGCTGCGCGGCGCCAGCTGGATCGCCAGCCAGGCGACGGCGACCGCGCTCATCCCGTCACCGAGGTAGGAGACGGCGAACCCGGCGAGCAGCCGGCGGAACGTACGGTCGGCGACCAGCGGCCGGTACGCGCGCGGGATCAGCGGCATGACGTCGATGGTGCAACGTCGACCCTGGTCGAAGTCAACGCCGGCGAGACCGGTTGATCATGTTCTCATGATCAACTGGTGCTTCACACGATCTGCAGGGCGTGGGAAGCCGTGGTTCGTCGTGGGAAGGTGACGGTGCCGTCAACCGGTGACCATGCCGTCAACCGGTGACGGTGAAGTACGCCGCCCCGGCCAGGACGACGACGATCGCCAGGACCCGGAACGTGCGGTCGCCGGGCCGCAGCATCGGCCACGACACGAACGCGAGCCACACCAGGATCACCGCCAGCGCGACGAGGAACACCGCGCCCACCACGCCCTTGACGAGCAGCGCCGCGGCGAGCAGCGCGAGCATGAGCACCAGCGGCACCCAGCGCGGCAACCGGTGCAGGAACACCAGCAGCGTCGCGCTGCGGCGTTCGATCCAGGACCGCAACGGGGACGCGTCCGGCGTCGCGAACGTGTCACCCCGGGGCAGCGGGCGACGGCCCGCCGGCGTTCGTGGCCGCGACCCGCCGCCCGACCGGCCGCGCGAGCGTCGCTGGCCGGAGCTGCGCCGGTTCGGATGCCCCTTGCTCACGCGATACATCGTCGCACGCTGACACGGTCACTCGTCCTTGGGCGGGCGGCCGCGGCGGGGGATCGGGCCGGCGCCCTTCGGCAGCCGGCCCGCGTCCTTCAGCGCGCGGCGCAGCAGCATCTCGACGTGCGCGTTGACGCTGCGCAGCTCGTCACCCGCCCAGCGCGCGAGCGCGTCGTGCACCGCCGGGTCGAGCCGCAGCAGGACCTGCCTGCGTTCCTTGCGGTCCGCCATCAGTCACTGGTACAGCGAGCCGGTGTTGAGCACGGGCGTCGCGGAGCTCTCGCCGCAGAGCACCACCATCAGGTTGCTCACCATCGCGGCCTTGCGTTCCTCGTCCAGCTCGACGATGTCGCGCTCGCTCAGCTTGCCGAGCGCCATCTCCACCATCCCTACGGCGCCGTCGACGATGCGCGATCGGGCGGCCACCACGGCGCTCGCCTGCTGGCGGCGCAGCATCGCCTGCGCGATCTCCGGGGCGTACGCGAGGTGGCTGATCCGCACCTCGACGATCTCCACGCCCGCGATCACGACGCGTTCCGCGACCTCGTGCGCGAGCTCGTCCGCGACGACGTCCGTGGACCCGCGAAGCGACGTGCCCTCCTCGGTCGGGTCGTCGTACGGGTGGGTGGTGGCGACGTGCCGCAGCGCCGACTCCGCCTGCACCGTGACGAAGTCCAGGTAGCTGTCGACGGCGTAGATCGCGCGGGACGTGTCGGCGACCTGCCAGACGACGATCGCCGCGATCTCCACCGGGTTTCCGTGTGCGTCGTTCACCTTGAGCCGGTTGGTCTCGAAGTTGCGCACGCGCAGGCTCACCGCCCGCTTCACCGTCAGCGGCGCGACCCAGTTCAGCCCGGTGTGCCGGACCGTGCCGATGTACCTGCCGAAGAACTGGACGACGCGCGCCTGGCCCGGCTGGACTATCGTCAGCGAGCTGAAGACCACCGCCGCGACGATCACCAGCACGACGGCGAGCAGGTGCTGCGTCCCCGCGACGAGCAACCAGGTGCCGATCGCGAGGCAGGCCAACACCACGAGCACGCCGAGCCAGCCGTTCGCCGACCATGCCCGTCGTTCCTGGATCTCGACCCTCGTACCCGAATGCCCGACGGGCGTCGCCCGCGGCGCGCCGGAGTCGGTGGGATGCTGGTTCGTCGTCACCGTGCGCCTCCATTTAAGTGATATCAAATTGTTAGCACTTAAATCGGCGGGTGTCCAACCGGAGAGGAGGCGACGTGCTCGCCGTGACCAGACACGACGTCCCGGCCGAGGAGGAGCCCGGGTTCCGCCTGCGTGCCGAGGAGACGCTCGACGCGCTGCGGGCCTGCCGCGGCCACGTCGCGACCCGGGCGTGCCGCGCGATCGACGAGCCGGCCTGCTGGCTCGTCGTCTCGGAGTGGGAGAGCGTCGGGGCGTACCGGCGCGCGCTGTCGACGTACGACGTGCGGGTGCGCGCCGTGCCGCTGCTCGCCACCGCGAGGGACGAGCCCAGTGCGTTCGAGGTGTTGCTCGACGACGAAACCGGTTCGAGGTCGAGCGACCGCGCCGGATAGTCTTGTCACTTCGAGAGTTCCCAGGACCACCCGACCGCCAGCCGGATGGAGAGACCGTGCCCGCCGACCGCAACGAGAAGATCATCAACCTCTGCAAGCGCAGGGGATTCGTGTACCCCTGTGGCGAGATCTACGGAGGTACCAGGTCGGCCTGGGACTACGGTCCGCTCGGCGTCGAGCTGAAGGAGAACATCCGCCGCCAGTGGTGGCGTGCGATGGTGCAGCTGCGCGACGACGTCGTCGGGCTGGACTCGTCCGTCATCCTGCCGACGAAGGTGTGGGAGGCGTCCGGCCATCTCGACGAGTTCGTCGACCCGCTCACCGAGTGCCAGTCGTGCCACCGCAGGTTCCGCCCCGACCACCTCGAGGAGGAGTACGAGGCGAGGCACGGCGCGCTGCCCGAGGGCGGGCTCGCCGGCATCGCCTGCCCGAACTGCGGCACGCGCGGCGCGTTCACCGAGCCGCGGATGTTCCACGCGATGCTGAAGACGTACCTCGGCCCCGTCGAGAGCGAGGAGGGCCTGCACTACCTGCGGCCCGAGACCGCGCAGGGCATCTTCATCAACTTCGTCAACGTCATGCAGTCCGCGCGCAAGAAGCCGCCGTTCGGCATCGCGCAGGTCGGCAAGTCGTTCCGCAACGAGGTGACGCCCGGCAACTTCATCTTCCGCACGCGGGAGCTGGAGCAGATGGAGATGGAGTACTTCGTCGAGCCCGGCACCGACGAACAGTGGCACCAGCGCTGGATCGACACGCGCACGGCGTGGTACACCGACCTCGGCATCGACCCCGCGAACCTGAGGCACTACGAGCACCCGCAGGAGAAGCTGTCGCACTACTCGAAGCGCACCGTCGACATCGAGTACCGCTTCGCCTTCGGTGGCAAGGAGTTCGAGGAGCTCGAGGGCATCGCGAACCGCACCGACTTCGACCTCACCACGCACGGCAAGCACTCCGGCGTCGACCTGTCGTACTTCGACCAGCAGAAGGGCGAGCGCTGGACGCCGTACGTCATCGAGCCCGCGGCCGGCCTCGGCCGCTCGGTGCTGGCGTTCCTGCTCGACGCGTACACCGAGGACGAGGCGCCGAACACCAAGGGCGGCACCGACAAGCGCACCGTGCTGCGGCTCGACCCCCGGCTCGCGCCGGTCAAGGTGGCGGTGCTGCCGTTGTCGCGCAACGAGCGGCTCTCGCCCGCCGCGAGCTCGCTGGCGCAGGAGCTGCGGCAGCGGTGGATGGTGGAGTTCGACGACGCCAGCTCGATCGGCCGCCGCTACCGGCGGCAGGAGGAGATCGGCACGCCGTTCTGCGTCACCGTCGACTTCGACACCCTCGACGACCAGGCCGTGACCGTACGGGAGCGCGACTCGATGACGCAGGAGCGGATCGCGCTCTCGCAGGTCTCCGACTACCTGGCGAAGCGGCTGCCCGCCTGACGCACGGGATGGAGGGTTTCCGGGCGCTCAAGGTCGGCCCGTACGTGATCTGGCCGCCGGTTGAGCTGGCGCCGATGGCGGGCGTGACGAACGCGCCGTACCGCATCCTGTGCCGTGAGTACGGCGCCGGGCTGTTCGTCAGCGAGATGGTCACCGCGCGGGCGCTGGTCGAGCGGCACCCGACGACGCTGCGGATGGTGCGGTTCGAGGACGGCGCTCGGCCGCGCAGCGTCCAGCTGTACGGCGTCGACCCGGTGACCGTTGCGCGCGCCGTGGAGGTCCTCGTCGAGGACGACCTCGCCGACCACGTCGACCTCAACTTCGGCTGCCCGGTGCCGAAGGTGACCGGGCGCGGCGGCGGGTCGGCGCTGCCGTACCGGCGTCCGCTGCTGCGGCGGATCGTCCGCGCGGCGGTGCGCGCCGCGGGGACGGTCCCGGTGACGGTGAAGATGCGCAAGGGCATCGACGAGTCGCACCTCACCTACCTGGACGCCGGGCGCATCGCCGAGGACGAGGGCGCGGCGACGGTCGCGCTGCACGCGCGTACCGCGGCGCAGCACTATTCCGGGGAGGCCGACTGGGCGGCGATCGCGCGGCTCAAGGAGGCGGTCTCGATCCCGGTGCTCGGCAACGGCGACGTCTGGGAGGCGTCCGACGCGGTCGCGATGATGCGCGCGACCGGCTGCGACGGCGTCGTGGTGGGGCGCGGCTGCCTGGGCCGGCCGTGGCTGTTCCGCGACCTGGCCGACGCGTTCGACGGCCGCGAGCGGCGGCACCGTCCGTCGCTCGGCGAGGTGGTCGCGGTGATGCGCCGGCATGCCCAGCTGCTCGCGGCCGACGTCGGCGAGGACAAGGGCGTGCGCGAGTTCCGCAAGCACGTGGCGTGGTACCTCAAGGGCTTCCCCGTCGGCACCGAGCTGCGGCGGTCGCTCGCGACGGCGAGCACGCTGGCCGAGCTGGACGACCTCGCCGGCGCCCTCGACCCCCACGTCCCCTGGCCGACGGAGAACGAGTCCGTCCCGCGTGGCCGCCAGGGCGGCCCCCGGCGCGTGGCGCTGCCCGAGGGCTGGCTCGACGACCCGGACGACCCCACGCCCCCGACCGGGGAAGCGGAGCTCGACATCAGCGGCGGCTGACCAGTCCGGCCCCTGCTGGGACCCCATCGTGGTCCTGCCCCCATGTGGGGTCCCCGCTTGTCGTCATCGCACCTATGGCGGTCCCCAGCCGTAATCCACAGATCCGAAGCGGGGGCTGCTGGGGCGGCCCCTCCGTGCCGACGTACAGGACGTGAACGGTCTACCAGATGTGCTCAAGAGGCAGCACGGGATCATCAGCAGGAGCCAGGCGCTGGAGCTGGGTCTGACGTCGGAGACGTTGCGGTGGCGAACTCGAGGTGGACTCGCTCGAGTTCCACGGCGACTTCCACGGTTGGGAGCAGACGCAACGACGCCATGCCCGGCTGACGGCACACGGGCTGCTCGTCGTGCACGCCTCTCCGCGGCGGATCGGGGGCGACTGGCCGGTACTGTCCGCCGATGTCGTCGCGGCGTACTGGGCGGGCAAGGCGCGGCCCGCTCCTGCCGTCGTGGTCCGCCCGGCCGCTAGCTGGGGACCCCATCATGGTGACAGCCCCTCGTGGGGTCCCCACTCGTGGCCAGGGCAACGGTGGGGGTCCCCAGCGCACGTCACGCCTCCAGGAACATGATGCGTTCCGGCGGGACGGTGAGGGTGACCGTCTGCCGGGTGATCACGACGAGGCTGTCCAGCGACGTCGCGTGCCCGTCCGGGACGGTGAACAGGCGGTCGTCGTGGGCGGCGAGGAACCGGTCGAACTGCGCGAGGGACACGTTGCCCGTGTTATCCAGGCCGAGGTACTCGGCGAGCCGCCGGAACAGCTTCGGCAGGAGCACCGTCTCCGTCTCCAGCTGGGCGCGCGACCGCAGCGTGAACCCGGACAGCGTGGCGTCCTCGGCCCATACACCCGTGGCCGAGGCGCGGGCGGCGAGGGCGGCGCTCGCCAGCGCCTCCCGCAGGTCCGGGTAGAGCAGGCTGTAGAACGTCGGGTACACGAGGCCCTCGGCCAGCAGCCTGTAGTTTGCGGACGCCTTGAGCGCGGTGACGTCGAGCCACGCCTGGTTGTCGGCGCGGGCACGCCGGCTGCCGCGGAACGCGAAGCTCACCACCCGGCCGTACTTGTCGGCGAACCGGGTGAGCACGTACCCCGGCGTCTCCTCCGGCGTCGAGCTCGTCACCACGCCGTCGGCGTCCCTGGCGACCGCCGTGAACCCGAGGTGGCCAAGCAGCGCGGCCGACGCCTTCTCGCCCAGCTGGCTCGGCTGGTGCCACGTCCGGTGCGAGGACGGCGGCTGGTAGTGCGTCTCCAGCGCGTCGATCCCGTCCAGCCGCAGCTGCGCCCCGCCGCGCGAGTTCACCCGCGCGTTGATCCCGGCGGCCTCGAACGCATGCGGGTCGTCGGGATAGAAGCGCACCGAGTCGCCGTCGGGTGCTGCTCCGACGATTCGGTACGTGCCCTTGATCATCGTCAGCGGCATCGCCAGCCCTCGCTTCGGCTCGGAGCCCGCCGCGATACCGTCGTCCTGACGGCCGCGTGCGACGGCCCGCGGGTGCGGTCGGCCCGCATTCAGCGTAGAAGAAGACCGCGGAATCCGCATGAAGTGCGGGAGGAGCCAGCAGTGCCGAAGTACGTCTATGACTTCGCCGAGGGCAACAAGGACATGAAGGACCTGCTCGGCGGCAAGGGTGCCAACCTCGCCGAGATGACCAACATCGGCCTTCCCGTGCCACCCGGCTTCATCATCACCACCGACGCCTGCCGGCACTACCTGGAGCAGGGCGAGGAACCGTCCGACATGCGCGACGAGGTCACCGCGCACCTCGAGGCGCTCGAACAGGAGATGGGCAAGAAGCTGGGCCAGGCCGACGACCCGCTGCTGGTCTCGGTGCGTTCCGGTGCCAAGTTCTCCATGCCCGGCATGATGGAGACGGTCCTCAACATCGGCCTGACCGACCGGTCCGTCCAGGGGCTCGCCAAGCAGGCGGGCAGCGACCGGTTCGCCTGGGACTCCTACCGCCGGCTGCTGCAGATGTTCGGCAAGACCGTCCTCGACATCGACGGCGACCTGTTCGAGCACGCCATCGACGAGGCCAAGCAGGCGAAGGGCACCAAGAACGACCTCGACCTCGACGCCTCGGACATGGCGAAGCTGGTCGAGCAGTTCAAGGGCATCGTGCGCGAGCACTCCGGCGCGGACTTCCCGCAGGACCCCCGCGTCCAGATGGACATGGCCGTCCGTGCCGTCTTCGACTCCTGGAACGCCGACCGCGCGGTCCTGTACCGCCGGCAGGAGCGCATCCCCGCCGACCTCGGCACGGCGGTCAACATCGTCACCATGGTCTTCGGCAACCTCGGCGCCGACTCCGGCACCGGCGTCGCGTTCACCCGCGACCCGGCGAGCGGCGCGCAGGGCGTCTACGGCGACTACCTGCAGAACGCGCAGGGCGAGGACGTCGTCGCCGGCATCCGCAACACGGTGCCGCTCGCCGACCTCGAGCAGATCGACAAGGCGTCCTACGACCAGCTGATGGACATCATGGCCACGCTGGAACGCCACTACCGCGACCTCTGCGACATCGAGTTCACCATCGAGCGCGGCAAGCTCTGGATGCTGCAGACGCGCGTCGGCAAGCGCACCGCCGGCGCCGCGTTCCGCATCGCCACGCAGCTGATCGACGAGGGCCTGATCGACGACGACGAGGCGGTCACCCGCGTCACCGGCGCACAGCTCGCGCAGCTGATGTTCCCGCGCTTCGACGAGACGGCGGACGCCGAACGCCTCGCCAAGGGCGTCAACGCGTCCCCGGGCGCGGCCGTCGGCAAGGCCGTGTTCGACTCGGCGCGCGCGGCGGAGCTGGGCAACCAGGGCGAGGCCGTCATCCTGGTCCGCCGCGAGACCAACCCGGACGACCTGTCCGGCATGATCGCGGCCGAGGGCGTCCTCACCTCGCGCGGCGGCAAGACGAGCCACGCGGCCGTCGTCGCGCGCGGCATGGGCAAGCCGTGTGTGTGCGGCGCCGAGGAGCTCACCGTCGACCTCACGAAGCGCTCGTTCACGACGCCCGACGGCACCGTCGTCGACGAGGGCGACGTCATCTCCATCGACGGCAGCTCGGGCGACGTGTACAAGGGCGAGGTGCCCGTCGTCCCGTCGCCGGTCGTGCAGTACTTCGAGGGTGAGCTGGCACCCGACTCCGACCAGGCCGACGACCTCGTCGCCGCCGTGCACCGCATCATGAGCCACGCGGACGAGCGTCGCCGGCTCGGCGTGCACGCGAACGCCGACACGTCCGACGACGCCGCACGTGCCCGCCGGTTCGGTGCCGCCGGCATCGGCCTGACCCGCACCGAGCACATGTTCCTCGGCGACCGCCGCAAGCTCGTCGAGGACCTCGTCCTCGCCGACTCCCAGGACGCCAGGCAGCGTGCGCTCGACAAGCTGGAGCCGTTGCAGCGCGAGGACTTCAAGGGCATCTTCGCGGCGATGGACGGCCTGCCCGTCACCGTCCGGCTGATCGACCCGCCGCTGCACGAGTTCCTGCCCGACCTCACCGACCTCACGGTCGAGGTGGCGCTAGGCGAGGAGCGCGGCCAGGACGTGTCGCGGCAGCGGACCCTGCTCGACGCCGTCCGCCGGCTGCACGAGCAGAACCCCATGCTCGGCCTGCGCGGCGTCCGGCTCGGGCTCGTCATCGACGGCCTGTTCGGCATGCAGGTCAAGGCGATCGCCGAGGCCGCGGCGGAGCTGCGCGGCGAGGGCAAGGACCCGCTGCCCGAGGTGATGATCCCGCTCGTCGGCGCGGTGCAGGAGCTGGAGATCACGCGCGACGACGCGGCGCGCGTCATCGCGGACGTCGAGAAGGAGCACGGCGTCGAGCTGGGCATCCCGATCGGCACGATGATCGAGCTGCCGCGCGCGGCGCTCACCGCCGGCCAGATCGCCGAGGCCGCCGAGTTCTTCTCGTTCGGCACGAACGACCTCACGCAGACCGCCTGGGGCTTCAGCCGCGACGACGTCGAGGGCGCGTTCTTCAGCCAGTACCTCGACCGCGGCATCTTCGGCGTATCCCCGTTCGAGACGCTCGACCGCGACGGCGTCGGCAGGCTCGTCCGCATCGCCGTGGAGGAGGGGCGGGCCACCCGTCCCGAGCTGCACCTCGGCGTCTGCGGCGAGCACGGCGGCGACCCCGACTCCGTGCACTTCTTCCACGAGGTCGGGCTCGACTACGTGTCCTGCTCGCCGTTCAGCGTTCCCGTCGCGAGGCTCGAGGCCGGCCGTGCCGCGGTCGAGACGGCCGGCAGCGACAGCCGCTGACGGGCGCGCCGCCACCGGTCAACGGTTGCGGGCGGCGGCGCGCACGGCACGGACCGCCGGACGCGCGCCGGAATCCGCACGCCAGACGGCGTAGATGTGCCGGGCCTGGCGGAGGGAGCCGGACCACGGCGATGCCCTCGCTCGGCGCGGTGCGCCCGATGCGCGGCAGGATCGCGAGCCCGAGGCCTGCCGCCACGAGTGCGAGCTGGGTCGAATGCTCCTCCGCGGTGTGCGGGATCAGCGGCTCGACGCCCGCGGCGCGCATCGTGTGCACGAGCCAGCGGTACGAGAACGTGCCCCCCGTCCAGCCGATCATCGGCTGGTCGGCGAGCTCGCGCAGGTGCACCCGCGTCCGCCCGGCGAGCGGGATCGACCACGTCCCGGGTCGCTGGAGCTCGGACGTCTAGGAACGAGACCGGCCGGGGTTGCGCCGGTGTCGCACCGGTGCGAGAGCATCGGAGCATGGGCGAACTCACCGACAGGTCGCGGGTCTGGGTCGGCACGATGGCGGGGCACGCGCAGCCGGGCGGGATCGTCACCGCGCACGGCGACCGCGAGCCGATGGTCGTCCCCGGCTCCGTGCACGGACGGGTGGCGCGCGAGGAGCTCGAGGACCGGCTACTGGTCGCCGGCGCGACGCGGGCGGCGGGTGCCGGTGACCGGTTCCGGCAGGAGCAGCCCGATCCCGAGCGGACCTGTTTCGAACGCGACCGCGACCGCGTCCTGCACTCGACGGCGTTCCGCCGGCTCGCCGGCAAGACCCAGGTGTTCGTCTACCCGGCCGACCACCAGCGCACCCGGCTGACCCACGCGCTCGAGGTGGCGCAGGTCGCCACCAGCGTCGCGCGCGCGACGGGATTGAACGTCGCACTCACCGAGGCGATCGCGCTCGGCCACGACTGCGGGCACGGGCCGGGCGGGCACGCGAGCGAGGACGCGTTCGGGGAGTTCCTCGACGAGGGCTACGACCACGCCCGCTGGGGCGCCGACGTCGTGCTCGCGCCGCTCAACCTGTGCCGCGAGACGCTCGACGGCGTCCGCAACCACTCCTGGTCGCGGCCGTCGCCGGCGACGCCGGAGGGCTGCGTCGTGAGCTGGGCCGACCGCATCGCCTACACCGCGCACGACCTCGAGGACGCCGCGCACGCCGGCATCGTCTCGCTGCACGACCTGCCGCGCGACGTCGTCGAGGTCTGCGGCCGGCTCCGCGGCGACCAGCTCGCCACGTTCATCCACGCCGTCGTCGACTGCGTCAGCAGGAACGGCGTCGTCGGCATGCGCGCCGAGGTGGCGGACGCGCTCGCCGCGCTGCGTGCGTTCAACTACGAGCGCATCTACACGAGGCCGGAGTCGCTCGCCCAGAGCGACGCGGTGATCGCGGTGCTGCGTGCGCTCGTCGAGCACTACGCCGCACGCCCCGAGACGCTGCCGGCCCCGCAGCGGGTCGAGCCCGGCAGCGCGGCCGCCGTCCGCGCGGCCGTGACGTACGTCAGCGGCATGACCGACAGGTACGCGTTCCGCTCCGCTGTGGAACTCCTCGGCTGGGACCCCGCGCGGCTCCCCCAGGGAATCGACAGTTACGTCTCCGCCGCACCCGTACCCCCCGCCGTTCCGCAATCCCGATCAAGCAGCGGCTGACTCCCAGCGCGACGATCGCGTCATGGACACGTTCGCGAGGTTCCTCGAGATCCTCACCGACGCGCTGGACGAACCGGAGGTCACCGGCCGCCAGTTCGCCGAACGCGCCTACATGTCGAGGTACCACTTCGACCGCGTCGTCGCCGCCACCGCGGGCGAGACGCCGGGCGCGTTCCGGCGGCGCATCCTGCTCGAGCGGGCGGCGTACCGGTTGGTCTCCTGCGGTGACGGCGTGCTCGACATCGCGGTCGAGGCGGGCTACGCGTCGAACGAGGCGTTCACCCGCGCGTTCGCCAAAGCCTTCGGCGCGCCGCCGTCGGTGTGGCGACGCCGGCCGTCGCGGCCGCGGATCGACGCACCGAGCGGCGTGCACTTCCACCCACCCGGCGGGCTCCGTGTCCCGCCCGCACGAAGGGTCAGTTCGATGGAGCTGTTGCACCGCATGGTCGACCACCACGTCTGGCTGGTCGGCGAGATGGTCGAACGCGCCGCCACGCTCGACGACGCAGCGCTCGACCGGCCGATCGAGTCGTCCGTCGAGGAGATGGACGAGCATCCGTCGATCCGCGTCCTGCTCGACCGGCTGGTCGCGCAGCTGGAGCGGTGGGTGGCCGCCGTGGAGGGGCGTTCCGAGCCGCACCCGAGCGACACCGGCGACATGTCGGCGGCGGGACTGCGGTCCCGGCTCGCGGCGATCGGCCCGGAGTTCAGGTCCGTCGCGCGCAGGCTGTGCGACGAGGGCCGGTTGGACGAGACGTTCGTCGACGCCACCTGCCAGCCGCCGGTCGTCTTCTCCTACGGCGGGATGATCGTGCACGTGCTGAACTTCGCGGCGTTCCGGCGTACCCAGGTGCTGCTCGCGCTGTACTCGGCCGGGCGCACCGACCTCGGCCTCGGCGACCCCAAGGAGTGGGTGGCCGAGCCGAGATAGGGGATATACATCAAGCCGATTTGATGTATATCCTCTCGTCATGGCATCCGCGCGCCCGGCCACGCCGGCGTTCGTCCACGTGGCCGCCCACCCGGTCAGGTGGCGGTTGCTGACCGAGCTGGCCGCGAGCGACCACCGGGTGCGCGAGCTGGTCGAGCTGGTCGGCCAGCCGCAGAACCTGGTCTCGTACCATCTGCGGTTGCTCCGCGGTGCCGGGCTGGTCAGCTCCCGGCGCAGCAGCTTCGACGCGCGGGACAGCTACTACCACCTCGACCTGGACCGCTGCGCGACGGCGCTGACCGGCACGGGCGCCGCGCTGCATCCCGCGTTGCGCGTCGACCCGCCCGCTCCGCCGACGCGGGCGGCGTTGCGACGGAGACCGTGCCGCGTGCTCTTCGCGTGCACCGGCAACAGCTCGCGCTCGCCGATGGCCGAGGCGCTGCTGCGGCACCGCACGCGTGGCACGGTTCGGGTCACGAGCGCGGGGAGCATCCCGAAGGACCGCCTGCACCCGGACGCCGTGCGGGTGCTGCGCGACGACCACGGCATCGACGTGCGCGGCCGGCGCCCTCGGCGTCTGGACTCCGTGGCCACGCACCGGTTCGACTACGTGGTCACGTTGTGCGACAAGGTGCGCGAGGTCTGCCCGGAGTTCCCAGACCATCCGCGGCTGCTGCACTGGAGCATCCCCGACCCGGCCGCGGACGCCGCGGGCTACGCCGCGTTCCGGCGCGCCGCGGCCGACATCGACACCCGCATCGGCCACCTGCTGCACCTCATCGGCCACACCGACGACATGGAGGTCCACCGTGACAGAGCCCGCTGAGCTCGCCAGCGTCCGCTACATCGTCGACGACGTGTCCGCCGCCGTCGACTTCTACACCGCCCACCTCGGGTTCACCGTGCGGATGAACGCGGGAAAGGCCTTCGCCGACGTGGTCCGCGGGCCGCTGCGGCTGCTCCTGTCCGGGCCTGCCAGCTCGGGCTACCGGGCCACGCCCGACGACGCCGCCGGCGCCGGCAGGAACCGCATCCACCTGGTGCTCGACGACTTCGACCCCACCGTCGACCGGCTGCGCGCAGCGGGGCTGACCTTCCGCACCGACGTGGTCAGCGGTCCCGGCGGACGCCAGATCCTGCTCACCGACCCGGCCGGCAACCTCGTGGAGCTGTTCGAGCCCGCCAGCTGATGACGACCGCGACGCCGCAGGACCAGCTCGTCCGGCGACTCGGCACGTGGGATGCCGTCGTCGTCGGGTTGGGGGCGATGCTGGGCGCGGGCGTGTTCGCGGCGTTCGCGCCCGCGGCGAGGGCCGCCGGCACCGGGCTGCTGGCCGGCCTGGTGATCGCCGCCGTCGTCGCGTTCTGCAACGCCGTCGCGTCCGCCCAGCTCGCCGCGGCCTACCCGACCTCGGGCGGCACGTACGTCTACGGCCGTGAGCGGCTGGGGGAGTGGTGGGGCTTCCTCGCCGGCTGGGGCTTCGTCGTCGGCAAGACCGCGTCGTGCGCGGCGATGGCGCTCACCTTCGCGTACTACGTCGTACCGGGTCCGCGGTGGGCCCAGCGGCTGGTCGCACTGGCCGGCGTCGTCGCGCTCACGGCGCTCAACTACCGCGGCATCACGAAGACCGCCGCCGTTGCGCGCGTACTCGTCGCCGCGGTGCTGGTGGCGCTCGCCGTAGTGGTGGTGGCGGTCTGGGCCGGCGGCGCCGCGGACCTCTCCCGGCTCGGCGGGCCCATCGTGGGCGGGGGGTACGGCGTCCTGCAGGCGGCCGGCCTGCTGTTCTTCGCGTTCGCCGGGTACGCGCGGATCGCGACCCTCGGCGAGGAGGTGCGCGACCCCCGGCGCACGATCCCGCGCGCGATCCCGCTCGCGCTCGGCGTCGCCGTGCTCGTCTACCTCGTCGTGGGCGTCTCGGTGCTCGCCGCCGCCGGCCCGGTGGCGATCGCGCGCGCCGCCGCG
>JAFMQP010000359.1 GCA_017354575.1 Acidothermales bacterium
AGGATGCCGGTGACGGCCTCGCGCAGGTGCCGTTCCTCGTTCAGCACCGGCATGACGACCGACACCGCCGGCCAGATCGCTGTGTCCAGAGGCGACATGGCCGGCACCCTACTCGCGGTGGCCCTGGCCGGAAACGCCGGGCACGGCAGGCAGTCGGGCGTAACCTTCTCACGGGGGTGGGGCGTGCTGCTGAACATACGAGGGGTCCGGATCGGCCCGATCGGCCCGCGGACGTACGTGGCCCTGGTGGTCGGTCTCGTGTCCGCGGCGATACTGCTCGTGTCCGTGGTCGTGTGGGCGACGGAGTCGTACGCCGCGGGCAAGGTGCGGCGGGTCGACGCGTTCGCCGACATGGGCAACCGGCCGCCGCCGGTGCTGAACGGCTCGGTCGACGTGCTGTTCACCGCCACCGAGGCACCTGCGCCGAAGACGACGGCGCGTCGGCTCAGCTACGTCGTCCTCGCCCACCTGTCCAGGCGGCACGACGCCGCCGTCTACGTCGACCTGCCCGTCGACTCGCTCGTCACCGTGCCGGCGCACCGGGACGCGCACGGCAAGCGGGTCGCCGCCGGCGGGCACCCGCTGTCGGTCGCGTACCGCGACGGCGGCGCGCCGCTGCTCGCCCGGTCGGTCGAGGCGGCGGTACACGTGCGCCTCGACGCGTACGCCGAGCTGTACCTGCCCGCCGTGAAGGGCGTGGTGGACGACGCGGGCGGCCTCGGCCTGTGCCTGCCGAGGCCCGTCGACGACAAGGCCGCCAAGCTGCGGCTGCCCGCGGGCCCCGTCACGCTCACCGGCGACCAGGCCACGGCACTCGCGAGCACCGCCGGCGACGGCTCGCTCGAGCGGGTCCACCGGATGCAGCTGGTGTTCGGCGCCGTCGTCACGAGCGTGTTCAGCAAGTCGTCGGCGTTCCACCCGTTCGCCGTCCACGCGCTGCTGGCCGAGGGCGGAGCCGCGTTGCGCGTCAACACCGGACTGGACCGCCAGACCGTGCGCCGCATCACGTTCGCCGTACGCGACGCGTACTCCCCCGACAACGCGATCGTCTCGGTGCCCCTCGCCAACCACGCGAAGACCAAGGACGGCGCGGTCGCGAACTGGCAGCCACGACTCGCCGGCTACCTGTTCCAGGAGCTGGGCAAGGACGCCGCCATCGACCCGGCACTGTTCACGCCCGCGCCCGTGCCGATGTCGCCGAGCTCGGTGACCGTGAGCGTGCAGAACGGCGCGGGCGTCGAAGGCCTCGCCACCACGGTGGCCGAGGACCTGCGTGGCGTGGGGTTCAGGATCTCGGGCAAACCGGCCAACGCGAGCCAGCAGACCGCACAGACCGTCGTCTACTACGACAACGCGCACAAGGACCAGGCGGAAACCGTGCAGACGGCGATACCCGGTGCACAGCTGGTGAAGTCGGGAACGGGCCTGCGCGTCGTCGTGGGCAGTGACTACAACGGCGTCCGGCAGGTGACGAAGGCGGTCCGTGGCAAGTCCGGGTCCGACGGGCAACCGGTTGCCGTCACCGACCGCGGTGTCTGTCCTGACGACTGACGCGCGGTGGTGCTCCGGAGGTCAGGAGCGAGGAGCTGTCGCGGCCGCGACCGGCCTACCGGCGTTCTGGTCGACGAACAGCCTCGGGTCGTCGGCCTGGTAGCTGGCGCCGCACCTGGGGCACCACACTCGCGCGGGCCCGCCACAGCACACCTCGCCATGACAGGGACTACGCCGTACCGCGATCACTTTCTCATCTCCTCTTGGTTGACGGGGCAGGCGCGGCTCCGTGGCTCCTGCGCCCGCCCCGTCGGTCTGCGATGCCGACAGCGAACTGCCGATAGCACAAGCATCCATCGATGTATAGTTCGACGCTCGTACGTTGTGGGGACACTGGTACGGACCGAGGCCACTGACTGACTCCGCGTGCACGTGCCCCGCGGACCATCCCGTCGGTTCCCAGTCGTCTCCGCACGTTCATGTGGCCATCGACGCGTCGATCTCTGTTCTGGTTCCTACCCGTTCCTGAACGCCCGAAACCGTTGCCACGATTCAGTTGTAGCGACAGACCGAGTCGACGGACACCGCTCCGGTAGGCGTCTTGGTCGGTCGCGACGCCGACGGCGTCCGGTGGGGCGAGGACGTGTGCTTGCCCGCCGGCGCCCGCATCGAGGCGTCGATCGCCTGCCGGGTCTTGTCCTTGATGCGCTGCCAGTCGGGTTCGGACGTGTTGACCAGCGGCGGCACCAGCGCGAGGCTCTTCATCTTCTGCTTCTTCGCCTTCTGCGCGACGGTGACCAGCTTGCTCATCACGTTCTGCGGGATGTCGGTCTGGAACAGCTGCTTGCTCGCCGCCGCGAGCTGCTGGTAGCGCGTGAACACCGTCGCCGGGTCGGCCTGTTTCTCGATCGCGCCGATCAGGCAGCGTTGCCGGGTCATCCGGTCGTAGTCGCTGGAGAGCAGCCGCGACCGCGCGTACCACAGCGCCTGGTAGCCGTTCAGCCGGTGCAGGCCCTTCGGGACGTAGCCGGTGATCGGGACGCCTCCGTCACCGCCGATCGGCAGCCGTTCGTTCACGCGGATGGTGACGCCGCCGAGCGCGTCCACCATCTTCTGGAACCCCTTGAGGTTGACCAGCAGGTAGTAGTGCACGGGGATGCCGAGGATGCCGCTGACCGTCTCCTTCAACAGGTCGGGGCCGGGCCGCTTCGAGCCGGGGACGACGGCGGGATGCTGCTCGCCGTAGGCGTACACCGCGTTCAGCAGGTCGTCGAACCCGTTGGGGAAGCGTTGCCGCGCCGGGCCGTCCGGCATCGGGACGTGTTCCATGTTGCGCGGCAGGCTGATGAGCGTCGTGCGGCCGGTCGCGAGGTCGGTGCTCGCGACGATCATGCTGTCGGTGCGCGTGCCGGTGCGGTCGCCGCCGGAGTCGCCGCCGATCAGCAGCACGTTCATCCGGCCCTTCGGCCCGCTGCCGCCGGACGGGAACATGCTGCTGACGAGGTCGCGCTGCACGCCCGCGTACCGCGCGACGATCCCGAACGGCACGAGCAGCAGGACGCACACGGCGAGCGCGATGCCGGTGGCGACGCCGCGCCGCGGCGACTGGATCCGGCGCGGCCGGGAGAGCCAGAACGCGTGGAACACGACCGCGGCCCAGGCCAGGCCGAGCAACACCGCGAACACCTCGACCGCGCCCAGGAGCCACGGTTTGAACGCGACCGCGAGCCAGGTGGACTTCGGCACGAAGACGGCCAGCAGGGCCGCGACGACGAGCAGGACGATGTACGTGCGCAGCGCGGTCCGCCCGACGCGGCGGTGGCGCAGCGCCAGGTGCCCGCTGCCGGGCGCGATCACGGACAGCAGGGTGACGACCAGCGTGCGGCGGAAGGCGACGTCGCCTTGCCGCACCTCCGGCCGGGACCGGCCGTAGGTGCTGACGGTCTCGTCCCGTCCTCTGGTCGTCGGTCCCCCGCGCCCCCCAGTTCTCTCCGACATGATCACCCGAGTATCCCTGCCTGCCGCCCCCACACGCGGAGAGGGGGATCCCGGCGTGTCGCGTCGGTCAACGGAAAACCAGGTGCGCGTCAACGCAGCCGCACGTAGCGTCGGACACCGGCGCCGACACGTCGAGGAGCTGCCATGGGCTGCCTGATCCTGCGAGTCCTCCGTGTACGGGGGACGACGCGGGCCGCCGAATCCTGCCGGCTTCCACGTACTCCGGGCCACGGTCGCCGCTGACCTCGTCCGTTCGTCCGGCGTCGGCCGCGACGACCTGGTGCTCGACCTCGGCGCCGGCACCGGCGCGC
>JAFMQP010000094.1 GCA_017354575.1 Acidothermales bacterium
GGCAGCAGCAGCAGCAGCCAGCAGCACCACACCGACGGCCCACCCACGAACCGGCAGATCATGGTCGTGTTCGGCGCGCTGATGCTCGCCGTGCTGCTGTTCGCGCTCGACCAGACCATCGTCAACACGGCACTGCCGACGATCGTCGGCGACCTACACGGGCTCAACCAGATCTCCTGGGTGCTCACGGCATACCTGCTGAGCTCGACCGTCGTGCTGCTGATCTACGGCAAGCTCGGCGACCTGTTCGGCCGCAAGGGCCTGTTCATCTTCGCGATCAGCGTGTTCCTCGTCGGCTCCGCGCTGTGCGGGCTCGCACAGAGCATGAACCAGCTGATCGCGTTCCGCGCGCTCCAGGGCGTCGGCGGCGGCGGGCTGATGATCGGCGCGCAGGCGATCATCGGCGACGTCGTGCCGCCGCGCGAACGCGGCAAGTACATGGGCTTCATCGGCGCCGTGTTCGGCGTCTCCACCGTCGCGGGCCCGCTGCTCGGCGGCCTTTTCACCGACCACGCGTCGTGGCGCTGGTGCTTCTACGTCAACGTGCCGGTCGGCTTGGCCGCGCTCGCGGTCATCATCTCCGTGCTGCACCTGCCGAAGCGCAGGGAGAGGCACCGGCTGGACGTCCTCGGCACGCTGCTGATGGCGGCGGCGTCGGTGTGCATCGTGCTGTTCACCACGTGGGGCGGCACGAGGTACCCGTGGTCGTCGACGCGGATCATCCTGCTCGGTGTCGGGTCCGTCGTCTTCGCGGTGGCGTTCGTCGTCGCGGAGCACTTCGCGAGCGAGCCGATCATCCCGCTGCGGCTGTTCAAGAACGGCATCTTCAACGTCGCCGCCCTGATCGGCTTCGTCATCGGCATCTGCATGTTCGGCGCGCTCGGCTACCTGCCGCTGTTCCTGCAGACGGTCGACGGGGCGAGCGCCACCGGGTCCGGGCTGCTGCTGCTCCCGTTCGTCGCGGGCATGCTCGTCTCGTCCATCTGGTCGGGACGCGCGATCACCGCCACCGGGCGGTACAAGATCTTCCCCATCCTCGGCACGGCCGTCGCGGCCGGCGGTCTCGCGCTGCTGTCGCTGATGTCCGTCGACTCCAGCCGGCTGACCAACGGCCTGTACTTCGCCGTGCTCGGTCTGGGCATCGGCCTCGTCATGCAGGTGCTCATCCTCGTCGTGCAGAACTCCGCACCCCGCCAGGACATGGGCTCGGCGACCGCGGCGGCGAACTACTTCCGGCAGATCGGCGCGTCGCTCGGCGCGTCCATCGTCGGGGCGATCTTCACGCACCGGCTCACCGACAAGCTCGACACGATCATCCCGCGAGGGGCGCACGTCAAGGTCCCGGACGCGAACTCGATCACGCCCGCGGTGCTGAGGCGACTGCCGCCGCCTCTCAGGGACGAGTTCATCAAGGCGTACGCGGACTCGCTGACGCCCGTGTTCCTTTACCTCGTGCCGCTCGTCGGGGTGGCGTTCATCCTGGCATGGTTCCTCAAGGAGATCCCGCTGCGTTCCGGGCAGGCGATGGCCGCCCCGGCGAACGGCGACGGGCTGCTCCCGCCGGACCGCAGGGACGCGCTGCTCGCCGGGCTCGTGCTGAGCCTGGCAGCCCATCGCGCCACCCGTCACGACCGGCCCGGCAGCGCGCTCACCCGCGCGCTTGCGAACATGGTCAACGGCCGCGACGGCGAGGACGTCGACGCGAGGGCGAGACGGGCGGCGGACGACGTGGTCCGTCCGGCGGCGATCGCGCTGTTGCGGCACGCCGCCGGCGACAACGGCATCCCGCCGCTGCACCAGACGAACGCCGCGGCGACCACCCGCACGATTCCCGCGGCGACACCCGAGAACCGAGAGAGGATGTACGAATGACGAGACGACTCGTTGGGGCGATCGCAGGGGGCATCGTGCTGCTCACCGGCGCATGGCTCGTCCTGGCACCGTTCGGGCTGGGCTTCCAGCGGTCAGGCAAGGACTGGACCGACGAGACGCTGACCGACGTGTGGACCGGCATCGGCCTCGGTGTCGTCGGGTTGATCGCCATCGTCGCGTTCCTCGCGGCGCTGCGTCAGCACCTCGTCGAGCGGGGGCTCGTGACGCCCCGGTCGCGACCGGTGGCCGAGCCGCAGCCCGCCGCCGGGCCGGTGCAGCCCGCGCCGCAGCAGGCAGGACGCAGTGAGCTGGACAGTCTGATCGCGCCGCTCATCACGGCCATCACCGAGGACATCAACAGGGACCGGCAGACGGCGAACAACGGCGCGGCGCATGCGTCCGGACGCCCCGCACCGGGTAGCGAGTCGAAGGAGCAGTCGCTGTGACCCTCCCCGTCACCACCGTCACCACCGTCAACACCGTCACCACCGTCAAGGCCGTCAACGGCAGGGACAAGCTCGGGATCTTCGCGCTCGTCCTGATGCTGCTCGGCGGCGCGTGGCTCGCGGCGGCACCGTTCATCGTGGGCTACCAGTCCCGCGGCGGACACTGGCCGGAGGGCACGAGGAACGAGTTCTTCGTGGGCGTCGGCATCATGGCGGTCGCGGTCACGGCGCTCATCGTGTTCGCGGCGAACGCACTGGCCGAGATCTCGCACCGGCCGGCGCACGTGCGGCACGTCGACGCCGGCGACGCCGGTTACGTCGACTGACGCCGCGGAGAACGTGGCGTCCGGCTCCTCGGCGTGGGGCCGGACGTCACTCCCGCCTCGTGATGGAGTCGCGTAGCACGGCGAACGTATCGTCGACGTACGGCTGCGGGGAACGCCTGGACTTGGCCCGCGCCCAGCGGCGCATCGACACCTTCATCGCCATCGCGGCGACGCCCGCGGCGAGCTGCGGGTAGACGTCCTTCTCGTCGGTACCGCTGCGCCGCGCGATGGCCCTGATCATCCGGTCCTCGAACTTCGCGAAGTGGCTCAGCTGCCACTGCAGCATGGCCGGGTACTGCTCCATCAGCTTGCGGCGCTTCATGAACTCCTGCCGCCGCGGCGCGATCTCGTGCGCGCAACCGCTGAGGATGGCCCGCAGGTCCTCCCACATGTCACCGGAGCCGCCCGCCTCGAACTTCTCCCACGTCTCCTCGTCGGGAAGCGGCGGGCCGTCGCCTGCCAGTGCCTCGTCCTTGCCGGAGAAGTAGTTGAAGAACGTCCGCGGCGCGACGTCGGCGAGCCGGCAGATCGCCTCGACGGTGACCTGGTCGGGCCCGTGCTCGACGGCCAGCTGCAAGGCGGCGTCCTGCAGGGCCCGACGGGTCGCCTGCTTCTTGCGCTCGCGGCGTCCCATCGGGCTCGCGTTCGTCAGCGCGCCCATTGACGAATTCTTGCACAGTGTGCAAGTACACGCAGCCGCCGTCGCGCATCGCGTGACCTCTCGACGCCGCGTTGTCAACGTCCGACGGGTCCTGGTTGATCATGTTCTCATGATCAACCGGTGCTTCGCACGGCCTGGAGGTCGTGGGAAGCCGAGGTTCGTCGTGGGGAGCTCGGGCGGCGCCATGTGAAGTGCGCCGCGCCATGTGAACTGCGCCGCGCCATGTGAACTAGCCGCGGCCGATGTAGGGCATGGTCGTCGCCGTAAGGGTCAGGAACTGCACGTTGGCGTCGAGCGGCAGGCCGGCCATGTAGCGGACGGCCTCCGCGACGTGCCGCGCGTCGAAGGTGGGCTCGGGCGCGACCCGCCCGTCGGGCTGGGCGACGCCGCCCGCCATCCCCGTCGTCATGTCCGTCGCCGCGTTGCCGATGTCGATCTGCCCGCAGGCGATGCCGTACGCGCGCCCGTCCAGCGAGACCGACTTGGTCAGCCCGGTGACGGCGTGCTTGGTCGCGGTGTACGCGACGCTCCTCGGCCGCGGCGCGTGCGCTGAGATGGAGCCGTTGTTGATGATCCGTCCGCCCCGGGGCCGCTGCTCCTTCATAGTCCGCACGGCGTGGTGCGCGCACAGGAACATGCCGGTGAGGTTGACGTCGACGGCCAGTCGCCAGTCGTGAGGCGAGAGCTCATCGACCGCGCCCGGCGTGCCGAGGGTGCCCGCGTTGTTGACGAGGACGTCCACCCGGCCCCACGCCTCGCGCACGGCGGCGAAGAGCGCGGCGACCGACTCGTCGATCGTCACGTCGGTGCCCACCACGAGCGCGCCGTCCGACCCGTCCGCCGTCTCCCGCAACGTGTCCTCGTGGCGGCCGGCCAGAGCGACGCGGTAGCCGGCGCCCAGCAGCTCACGCGCGATCCCCCGCCCGAGCCCGGAACCGGCGCCGGTGACCACGGCGACCGGAGACTGCTCCGCCATCTGCCGTCCTCCTTCGATACGGTGCCTCGGGGAAGCATGCCGTACCCGGAGGGACCGACCGTTGCCGGACGACTGGACCGCGCCTGGCGTCTACGCCGTCGCTCCCGGCGTCCACCGGATCCCGCTGCCGCTGCCGAACGACGGCCTGCGCGCGGTCAACGTCTACGCCGTCGAGGACGCCGACGGGCTCACCCTCGTCGACTCCGGCTGGGCGCTCACGCTCGCGCGGGAGCGGCTCGAGGACGCGCTGCACGGGATCGGCCGCGAGCTCGGCGACGTGCGCAGGTTCCTCGTCACCCACGTGCACCGCGACCACTACACGCTCGGGGTCGTGCTGCGCCGGGCCTTCGGGTCGCGCATCGTGATCGGCCGTGGCGAGGAACTCAGCCTGCGCCGCATCATCGGCTCCGCTGAGCAGCCGGAGAGCCCGCACTTCGTCGAGCTGCGCCGCGACGGTGCCGGCGTCGTCGTCGACCGCCTGATCGCCGTCGGCCGCGACGAGCGGACGAACGACTGGGAGCTGCCCGACGGCTGGCTCGACGACGGCGACGAGATCGAGCTGCGCGACCACACGCTGCGGGTCGTGCACACGCCCGGGCACACCCGCGGGCACGTCGTGTTCGCCGAGCTCGGCAAGGGGCTGCTGTTCGCCGGCGACCACGTGCTGCCGCACATCACACCGTCCATCGGCTTCGAGGCGGCCCGCGCTCCGCTGCCGCTCGGCGACTTCCTCGCCTCGCTGCGGACGGTGCGCGCGATGCCGGACCTGCGCCTGCTGCCTGCGCACGGCCCGGTGGCCGACAGCACGCACGCCCGCGTCGACGAGCTGATCGCGCACCACGAGCGGCGTCTGGACGAGTCGCTCAAGGCCGTCGACGACGGCGCGAGCACCGCGTACGAGGCCGCGCGCATCCTGCGCTGGACCCGCAGGCTGCGGCCGTTCGACGACCTCGACCCGTACAACCAGATGCTCGCGGTGATGGAGACCGCCGCGCATCTCGACGTCCTCGTCCGCGACGGCAGGCTCGTCGCGTCGGACGTCGACGGCGTCACGCACTACGCCGCCTGACCTCGGGCGCGTGCCTATCCCGCGACCTTGATCTGCGGCACGTCCCTGGTGAACTCGCGGAAGCCGACGCCGTAGTACAGGTTCCTGGCGGCCGGATGCGCCGGCGCGCCGAGACAGGCGACCAGCATCCGGTCCGCGCCCGCCGCCCTGGCCACACGCATGCCGTGCAGCTGCAACGCGGTACCCAACCCCCGTCGCCGGAACTCGCGGTGCGTGCCGACCGGCTCGAACTCGGCGGTTCGCGTCACCTCGTCCAGCCAGATGACCGCGGTCGCGGCGAGCGTGCCGCCCGGTGCCTCGACCAGCACGTGCAGGTCGGCCCGGTACGGCCAGGTGCGCCGGACCCGCTCGAACGCCGCCTCGGTGAGACGCGACGGGTACCAGGCGTGCCGGTGCACCTCCACCACGTCCGCCACCGAGACCTCCTCGGCCGCCAGGAACCGGAATCCCTTCGGCAGCACCGGTTCCGGCAGGTCGGTCAGCTCCCGCGCGTTGAACTGCACCCAGGACCCGTCGTCCGAACCGGTGTCCGCGTCGAACGCGTAGCCGTGCGCGGCAACGCGGGCGCGCGCCTCGACGTCCGCGACCTGCACCGTCAGCAACCTGTCGACGTCACCCGCCACGTCGTCGTACCAGTCCAGGATCCCGGTCAGCAGCTCCGGCCGGTCCGGATGCACCTGCCAGAGGAGGTTGGCCTCCTCGACCTCGACGAACGTCCCGTCGCCGCGCGGGGCCCGGTGGGGCAGACACGCCCACCCCCACGCGGCCAGCCGGTCGTCGACGAACCACAACCGGTGCCGCCTGAACCGGTTGAGCGCGTCGAAGTCCTTGGCCCAGACCCATGCGAGCTCACCGACGGTCGCGTCGCCGTTCACCAGCTCGGGCCGCAGTGCCATCACCTGTTGGGCCAGGCCCTGCATCAGCCGGAGTTCGGTCGGGCCGAGGTCCCCCATGCCAGCACCGTGGCAGGACCGGACCGTCGTGTCGAGGGAATTTCGGTCCGTACGACACGGAACGGCGGATGTTTGTCGTGATACGACATGGGCAGCCAACTGCCGCACCCGTCGACCACCCGCACGTCGTGACGACCGCGTACGTCCGCCGCGGCGGCGAGGGCGCGAAGGCCGCAGGCCCGGTCGTCGCGGGCGCACTGCGTTACTACGCGGCCCACCAGAAGCGGATCACGACGCCCGGCTAGGGCGCTACGGTGGCGTGGTGGTCGAGGACACCTGGGCGGGGCTGGCCGACAAGTTCGCCGACGAGGCCTACGCCTCGGTCAAGGGATACGTCCGCACCTACGTGCTGCACCGGCAGCTGCTGGAGCAGCTGCCGGCGCCCCCGGCGTCCGTGCTCGACGTCGGCGGCGGCGCGGGCCACCAGTCGTTCCCGCTGGCGCAGGCGGGCTACGACGTGACGGTGCTCGACCCGTCGCCTGCGATGCTCGACAAGGCCCGGCAGCGGCTCGACCGGCTGCCGGCAGACGCGCGGCAACGGGTGACGCTCGTGCAGGGCGACGGCGAGGACGCCGCCGACGCGGTGGACGGCCGACGCTTCGGCGCCGTGCTGTGCCACGGTGTCCTCGGGTATCTCGACGACCCGGAACCGCTCGTCGACCAGCTGTGCCGCTGCGCGGCTCCCGGCGGCCTCGTCTCGATCATGACCGGCAACGCCCACGCGGCCGCGGTGCGCCCGGCGATGGAACGGCGCTGGGAGGACGCCCTGGCGTCGTTCGACGCGAGAACCGAGATCGGCGTGCTCGGGGTGCCCGGCCGGGCCGACACCGTGGAGGAGCTGAGCGAGCTCCTGCGCAGCCGCGACGTGGAACCGCTGCGCTGGTACGGGGTCTGGCTGTTCGTCGACTGGCTGGAGTTCAGCGGAGCCGAGCTGGATCCCGCCGACACGGAACAGGTGGCCGCGACCGCCGCGGTCGAGCTCGAAGCCAGCCGACGAGACCCGTACCGCGCGCTCAGCCGCGTCTTCCATCTCCTCGGACGCAGGGACACCGCCGCGGACTAGCGCACAGCGCAGGCGTCGAGCAGCCGCCGGTCGCCGATGCCGCGTGCCCTCGGCGACACAGGTCCGCGGCCGCTCCGCCACCGGGTACCCGTAATGGACACGCGCGCCGTGCGAACCGCGCGTCGCGCGTTAGGCCCGCCCGGCAAGGGGTAGGCGGATGCCGGAGACACGACCGGACGACCGGGGAGACAGTCATGGCAGACGAGCGTGCCGACGAGAAGCAGGCACAGCTGGAGGCGGTCCGGGTCGACGACGCGGACACGTACCTCACGACGCAGCAGGGCGTGCGGGTCGACCACACCGACGACGCGCTGACGGCCGGCGCGCGAGGTCCGACGCTGCTCGAGGACTTCCACGCGCGGGAGAAGATCACCCACTTCGACCACGAGCGCATCCCGGAACGCGTTGTGCACGCGCGCGGGGCGGGCGCGTACGGTCACTTCCAGCCCTACGACGGCTGGCTCGGCGAGTACACCGTCGCGGAGTTCCTCACCGACCCGTCCGTCGAGACGCCGGTGTTCGTACGGTTCTCCACCGTCGCCGGCTCGCGCGGATCCGCCGACACGGTACGCGACGTACGCGGCTTCGCCACCAAGTTCTACACGCGGCAGGGCAACTACGACCTCGTCGGCAACAACATTCCGGTGTTCTTCATCCAGGACGGCATAAAGTTCCCGGACTTCGTGCACGCGGTGAAGCCCGAGCCCGACAACGAGATCCCGCAGGCACAGTCGGCACACGACACGTTCTGGGACTTCGTCGGCCTGCAGGCGGAGACCATGCACATGGTCATGTGGCTCATGTCCGACCGCGCGATCCCGCGCAGCTACCGGATGATGCAGGGCTTCGGCGTGCACACGTTCCGGCTGGTGAACGCGAACGGCGAGGGCACGTTCGTGAAGTTCCACTGGAAGCCCAAGCTGGGCACGCACTCACTGGTGTGGGACGAGTGCCAGAAGATCGCCGGCAAGGACCCCGACTACAACCGTCGCGACCTCTGGGACGCGATCGAGGCAGGCGACTTCCCCGAGTGGGAGCTCGGCGTGCAGCTCGTCCCCGAGAAGGACGAGTTCGCGTTCGACTTCGACCTGCTCGACGCGACGAAGATCATCCCCGAGGAGCAGGTGCCGGTGCGGCCGGTCGGCCGGCTCGTGCTCGACCGCAACCCGGACAACTTCTTCGCCGAGACCGAGCAGGTCGCGTTCCACACCGCGAACGTCGTGCCCGGCATCGACTTCACCAACGACCCGCTGCTGCAGGCGCGCAACTTCTCCTACCTCGACACGCAGCTGATCCGGCTCGGCGGGCCGAACTTCGCGCAGATCCCCGTGAACCGCCCGATCGCCGACGTGCACACCAACCAGCGCGACGGGTACCACCAGAGCCGGGTCAACACGGGCAAGCAGAGCTATCACAAGAACACCGTCGGCGGCGGCTGCCCGATGGTCGCCGGCGCCGACCACGCCGCGTTCACGCACTACGCGGAGAAGGTCGAGGGCGCCAAGATCCGCAAGCGCAGCGACAGCTTCCAGGACCACTACAGCCAGGCGACGCTGTTCTGGAACAGCATGTCCGAGCCGGAGCGGGAGCACATCGTCGCCGCGTTCCGGTTCGAGCTCGGCAAGGTGACGCAGCGGCACATCAGGGAGAGCGCCGTCGCGCGGATCGGGCACGTCGACCACGACCTGGCGGTCGCCGTCGCCGAGGGCATCGGCGTCGACCCGCCGAAGGAGGAGACGACCAACCACGGCCGCAGCTCCCCCGCGCTCAGCCAGCTCGAGGCGCCGACGGACACCGCGGCGACACGCAAGGTCGCCGTGCTCGTCGCAGACGGCGTGGACGGGGACGGGACGCGCCGGGCGGTGGAGCTGCTGCGCGAGCGCGGCGCCCTTCCCGAGGTGCTCGCCCCGCACGAGGGAGTGGTCGCGGCGGCACAGGGCGACGACGTCCCCGTCGACCGCGCGATCAACACGATGTCGTCCGTGCTCTACGACGGCGTCGTCGTCGCGTGCGGTCCCGACGCCGTGCGGACGCTGGCAGGTGACGGGTACGCGCTGCATTTCGTCACCGAGGCCTACAAGCACCACAAGCCGGTCGCCGGGTTCGGCGCGGGCGTCGACCTGCTCGGCGCGGCGGGCGTGCTCGGCTCCGGGTCGGGCGGCGGCGACGGCGTGAACGTCACGAAGGGCGTGGTGACGACGTCGACGGCGGGCGACGCGCTGCCCGTCGAGTTCGCCGACCGCCTCACCGACGAGCTGGCCCACCACCGGTGCTGGTCCCGCGAGACGGACGGGATTCCGGCATGACGGCGTTCGGCTACACCCTGATGACCGAGCAGGCGGGGCCGCGGCAGCTCGTCCGCGACGCCGTCGCCGCCGAGCAGGCGGGCTTCGACTTCGCGGTCATGAGCGACCACTACTTCCCGTGGCTCGACAGCCAGGGCCATTCGCCGAACGCGTGGCCCACGCTGGGTTCCGTCGCGCACGCCACCGAACGCATCGAGCTGATGACGTACGTGACGTGCCCGACCATGCGGTACCACCCGGCGGTCGTCGCCCAGCAGGCGGCGACGGTCGGGCTGTTGAGCGACGGCCGGTTCACCCTCGGGCTCGGTGCTGGCGAGAACCTCAACGAACACGTCGTGGGACGCGGCTGGCCGCCGGCGAACGTGCGGCACGAGATGTTCGGCGAGGCGCTGCGGATCATCCGCGAGCTGTTCGACGGCGGCTACGTGAACTTCACCGGCGACCACTACCGAGTCGACTCCGCGAAGATCTGGGACCTGCCAGAGCCGCGTCCCCGCATCGGTGTCGCCGTCTCGGGCCGCCAGTCGTGTGAGCTCGCGGGCCGGTACGCCGACGCGATGATCGCCACCGAGCCGGAGCCCGGCCTCGGCGCGATGTTCGACGCCGCAGGCGGTGCGGGCAAGCCGCGCGTCGGGCAGACGCCGGTGTGCTGGGACCCGGACCACGACGCCGCGGTCGCGCGTGCGCACGACCAGTTCCGCTGGTTCGCCGGCGGGTGGAAGGTGAACGCCGAGCTGCCCGGCCCGACGGCGTTCGCCGCCGCGACGCAGTTCGTCCGGCCGGACGACGTCGCGTCCGCGATCCCGTGCGGGCCGAAGCTCGACCCGTTCGTCGACAGCGTGCGGACGTTCGTCGACGCGGGCTTCACCCACGTCGCGCTCGTCCAGGTCGGCGGCGAGAGTCAGGCCGCCTTCCTGGACTGGGCGCGAGACGAGTTGCTGCCCGCGTTGCGCGAGCTCTGACCCCTGCCTGTGACGAGGTCCGTGACGCCGATGACCAGAGCGACCAGGGCGAGCACCAGGTCCAGCCGCAGCCCCACGGTCAGCGCGGTGGCGTAGTCGCCGCGGCTCGTCGCGACCTCGCGGAAGAACAACGCCGACACCGCCGCGATGCCGTACGCGGCACCGACGCGCTGCGCCGTCTGGAGCACGCCGCCGCCGCTGCCGCCGCCGGCGCCGGGCACCTCGGCGAG
>JAFMQP010000360.1 GCA_017354575.1 Acidothermales bacterium
GTCACAACCGTGACGTCGCCGCCCTCGCGGACGACGTTCGCCTTGCCGATCGGCACCTCGTACGTCTCGTCCGGCACCTCCCCGGTGGCACGTGCGTTCTTCGCCATCCACGGCAGGCCCATGACGCCCTTGTGGAACATGTAGACGACCGGGTTGTCGTCGCGGATGGCGGCGGTCATCAGGCCCTTGGCGTCGTACGGGCTGCTCGGCACGACGACCTTCATGCCGGGCAGGTGCGCGAACATGCCCCACAGGCACTGCGAGTGCTGCGCGCCGTCGGAGTACCCGCCGCCGACCGCGGTGGTGAGCACCATCGGCACCTTGACGTTGCCGCCGGACTCGAAGTGGATCTTCGCCATGTGGTTGTAGATCTGGTCCAGGCAGACGCCCATGAAGTCGGCGAACATCAGCTCTACGATCGGACGCATGCCCTCGACGGCGGCGCCGATGCCGAGCCCGATGAAGGCCGTCTCGGAGATGGGCGTGTCGATCACCCGTCCCGGCCCGAACCGGTCGAGCAGGCCGCCGGTCGAGCCGAAGATGCCGCCGTAGGAACCCACGTCCTCGCCCAGGTAGACGACGCCGGGGTCGTTCTCCATCTCCGCGGCGATCGCGTCGACCATCGCCTTGGACGTGGTGAGCCGGTGGCTGCTCGGCGCTTCGGTGACTGTCATCGTTCCTCCTCCGACTCAGCCGAACACGTACGACGTCGCCGTCGCGGGGTCGGGGATCGGGCTCTGCTTCGCGAACTCGATCGCGTCCTCGACCCGCTGTCTCGCCTCGGCGGCGATCTGCCGGGCGTCGGCGTCTTCGAGCACGCCCGCCTCCCGCAGCGTCGCCTCGTACGTCGGGATCGGGTCGCGGCCCGGCACGTCCTCGAGGTCCGGCCGGTAGCCCTGCGCGTCTCCCTCGAAGTGGCCGAGCAGCCGGACGGTGTGCACCTCGATCAGCGTCGGGCCCGCGCCGGCGCGCGCCCTGGCGACCGCCCGTCCCGCGGCCTCGTACACCGCCTCGACGGCGTTGTCCTCGATCCGTTCGCCCGGCATGCCGTACGCCGCGGCACGGTCGGCGTTGTTCGGGACCGCCGTCGACGCCGAGCGCGGCACGGAGATGCCCCAGTCGTTGTCCTCCACGACGAAGACGACCGGCAGCTTCCAGAGCGCGGCGAGGTTGAGCGACTCGTGGAACGCGCCCTGGTTCGCCGCGCCCTCGCCGGTGACCGCGACCGCGACCTGGCCGTCGCCGCGGCGGGAGAACGCGAACGCCTGGCCCAGTGCGGGCGGGTAGCCCTCGGCGATGATGCCGGAGCAGGAGAAGTGGGTGTCGGGGTCGAACAGGTGCATGTGCCCGCCGCGCCCGCGGCCGAGCCCGGTCTGCCTGCCGAAGATCTCCGCGGCCATCCGGCGCAGGTCCATCCCGTGCGCGACCGCGAAGTGGTGCGGCCGGTGCGTCGCCGTCACGGCGTCGGCGTTCGTGAGGTGCGCGCAGACGCCCGCTGCCACGGGTTCCTGCCCGGACGAGAGGTGCATCTCGCCGGGCACCAGGCCCTTCCCGATGTCGAAGCCCGGACCCTTGTCGGCGTGGTACTCACGGAGCATCGCGTCCTCGAAAGCGCGGGAGAGCACCATCGTGGTGTACAGGCCGACCCTGGTCGTCGCGTCCAGGGTCGGTGGCGTCGTCGTCGCCGTCATGACTGCCTCCACCGCTCGGGAGCAATAGGCGGGGGCCGTCGGTGCCGCTCCTGGGGACGAAGCTCGACTGGACGGTCACCGGGCGGCCCTTGCCAGCATTGTCGGCAGCGCCGGAACCGGCCGACAACGACGCTTCGTTCAGATGGTGATAGAGAGCCGTTCAGATGCTCTGGGCGGCTGCGAGGCCGACGAGCCGGGCGGCGCGGTTGAGCACGTCGGCGCGGCCGATGATGCGGTCGACCTGGCGTGCCGGCACCGACACCGCGATCGCGGCCCGGATCGTCGGCGACGGTATCGCGGCCGCGACGCACCCCGTGCCGAGCGAGTACTCCTCATGGTCGAGCGCGTACGAGTTCGCCTCGTCGAGCTGACGCAGCAGCACCCGGCGGTCGGTGACCGTGCGCGGGGTGAGGTCGGCGAGGTCGTGCGAGCTCAGGTAGTCGAGCCGCTGCGGCTCGTCGAGCACGGAGAGGACGGCCTTGCCGAGCGCGGTGGCGTGCGCGGCGTCGTGGAACCCGACCCAGAGGTCGACGCGGGGTGCCTTGGGGCTGTCGACGACGTCGACGAGGGTGATCTCGCCGTCCTCGAAGAGGGACAGGTACGTGGCCGCGCTCAGCTCGTCGTGCAGGTTCTGCAGGATCGGCCGGATCCGCGCGGTGCGCGCGGCCGGGCTGTCGCCGTTCAACGCCGAGACGCGGTCGCCGAGCAGGTAGCCGGACCCGTCGACCCGGCGCAGGTAACCCTCGTGGACCAGCGTGCGCAGCAGATGGTACGTCGTCGGCAGCGGCTGGCCGGTGCGGCGGGCGAGGACCTTCGCGGTGAGCGGCCGGCTCGACTCGCCGACCGCGTCGAGCAGGCGCAGGGCCCGTTGCACGGACGTGATGAGCGTAGGGCGATCAGCCATTGGTCGCCTCCTGTCCCCGTTGGGAGGGTAGGCCCGCCCACCGGCGGTCGGCAACCGGCCCGGGGCCGGACGGCGCTCAGCGGCCCTCGAACGTGGGCTGCTCCTTCTTCAGGAACGCCGCCACCGCGTTCTTGTGGTCCTGGGTCGCGCCGCACTGGGCCTGCAGCTCGGCCTCCCGCTCGAGCGAGTCGGCGAGCTCGTGCGAGGCGGAGTACGCGAGCGCCTGCCGGATCGCGGCGTACGCCATCGTCGGGCCCTTCGCCAGCTCGAGCGCCAGCGCCGTCGCCTCGGTGAGCACCCGGTCGTCCGGGACGACCGACGTCGCCAGGCCGATCTCCAGCGCCGTCGCGGCGTCGACCGTGCGCGGGCGCAGCAACAGCTCGGCGGCCCTCGCGTACCCGACGAGGCGCGGCAGTGTCCACGACGCCCCGGAGTCGGCGGACAGGCCGACCGCCGCGAACGCGAGGTTGAAGCTCGCCGACTCGCCGAGGACCCGGAAGTCCGCGGCGAACGCGAAGGCGGCGCCCGCACCCGCCGCGACCCCGCCGACGGCCGCGACGACCGGCTTGGACATCGTGGCCAGCGTCTGCGCCACCGGGTTGTAGTCCCTGGGCACGGTGTCCTGCACCGGGTTGCCATGCTCGAGCAGCGCGGCGTGCTCGCGGAGGTCCTGCCCGACGCTGAACGCCCTGCCCTCGTGCGCGAGCAGCACGCACCGGACCCGCGGGTCGGCGGCGGCCTCCAGCACGGCGGTGCGCAGCGCGTCCTTGGTGGCCTGGTCCAGGGCGTTGAGCGCGTCGGGTCGCGCGAGCGTGATGGTGGCGACGCCGTCGGACACCTCGCGGCGTACCGGCGGGCTGTCCGTGCGCTCCGGCTCTGCCATGCTCACCTCCGAACGGTTCAGCCGACACTATCCTCCACATCGGCACGACGTTCCGGACAGACGCGCGGAAAGGGAACCCATGACGGACCAGCGGGAGTGGCGGTTTCGCGGCTACGACGGGGGTGACCGCGCGGCGCGCACCTGGTCCGGCTCCGGGGCGCCGAGGTACGTCGCGCTCCTCTGCCACGGCTACGGCGAGCACATCGGGCGGTACCCGCACGTCGCCTCGCACCTCGCCCGCCACGGCGCCGTTGTCCACGGCGTCGACC
>JAFMQP010000095.1 GCA_017354575.1 Acidothermales bacterium
GACATTCTCGCGCGAGGGGCGTCCTCCGCTTGGCGTCGCCAATCCGTGCCACTGGAATTATCACCGGCAGCGACAGCGGTAACGAAATGCACGTGCATGGTGCACGTGCATTGACACATGCGCCGCTATAGAGCAAGGTGGGATGCACGTGCAGACGGGGCGTGCACCTGCACCGTCGAAGCCGGAGGGAAATGGACCATGATTGCCGTGATCGAGTTTCGTGAACTCGCGCGTCGGTACCCGAACGTCGAATGGCGCAAGAGCAGGCACAGCGGCGCACAGGGCAACTGCGTGGAGGTGGCTCGCCTGGACACCGGCGAGGTCGCGGTACGGCACTCGAAGCAGCCGACCGGTTCGGCGATCGTCTACACGAACGAAGAGATGGCCGCTTTCCTGGCCGGGGTGAAGGACGGCGAGTTCGACTACCTGGTCGCCTGACCGAGTTGACCGAAGCAGCGGAGGCGAAGACGTGGTTTCCAAGGCACGCGGCAACGGCTCGCGGCGCGACCTGATTTGGGAATAGCAGGTACCAGAACCCGGCGGGGCCGTCGGTGACGCCCCCGACCGTCGACGGTCCCGCCATCTACATCACCTGCTGAGCCTCCCGCACCGCCGCTTACGGCATAGCGGCACAGAGGGACCCTGTCCACGCCCCGGGATAGGGTCCCTTCTTCTTTGCCCGGTTCCGGCCGGTTACGCGCAGGCGATGCGGCCGACGGGAGCCGGCCAGGCGGCCGCCATCGCGTGT
The DNA here is from genome assembly GCA_017354575.1 of Acidothermales bacterium. Taxonomy (GTDB): domain Bacteria; phylum Actinomycetota; class Actinomycetes; order Streptosporangiales; family WHST01; genus WHST01. The sequence goes on from JAFMQP010000095.1 coordinate 749, forward strand.
TCGGCCGCGCCGAGCAGCGCCCCGTACTGGGTCGCCACCAGCTTCCTGATCGGGATCGGCTCGGACACGTCCGATTCCTCCGCCTCGTAGCACCAGGTGTCGTACGCCTCCACGAGGGCTGCTCGCTGGGCGCGGATCGTCGGCGTGCCGTTGCCGACGGCCAGCTCTCCGTCGAGCGCACGGAGCAGCATGCCGGCGTAACGCAGACGGAAGCAGTGCGTCGTGTCCTGCAGCGAGTGCGCCTCGGCGACCGTGGCCCGCCGGTCCGCGTCCGGAAGGTCCGCCCGATAGTCCATCTCCCGGACACGCGCCAAGCCGTCCACGGCGAACGTGCGGGTGGCCCGCAGGAAGGGGGAGTTGGACACCAGGTCCGGCTGTACGGCCCGGAGCGTGTCGCTCAGCCGGTCCGCGAGGTCTTGCAGCTCCTTCGCCTGCTCCCGCAGCGCGTCCGCGTACCGGTTGCCACTCGGGGAGGCATCGCCGATGCACGGGTTGGTCCAGTACGGCACCTCACTTATCAGGGTGAGCGTTCCGTACCTGCCGGCGTAACCGGCGCTGGACTCACCGGAGCCGTAGTGCAGCGGCTCGAGGCCCGCCCGCTCCGCGAAGTCGTACGCACTGCGGGGGCTGGTCGTGCGGAAGATCGACGTGCTGAGCATCTCGATGTGCGGCTGCTCGGGCTCGCCGATGTCGAGGGGGAGTCCGAGCTGTGCCGGGATGTCCTGCAGGAGGGGATAGAGCCGTGGCTCCGGGCGGGACAGGTAGTAGTAGACGCCGCCCACCTCGCCGTTGTGCAACGAGCAGAGGAACACCGGCCTGGTGCGGTCGATGAGCCGCATCAGCGCGACGGTCTCCGGCAGCACGCCGTCGAAGTACGCGCGCTTGTAGGAGAACGGGAACGTCCAGTCGACCTGCTCGTCCGGCGCGGGCCGGTAGAAGTGCCTGGCGTAGTTCGTCCGGGTGAACGGGCCGTGCAGCCAGCCCTCGTTCAGCCGGGTGCCGTCCGGGTCGACGCAGGGGAGGACGTGCCAGGTGAGGCCGAGCCGCTCGCGCAGGTCGGCCTCCTCGCAGAGCCGGGTGGCCAGGTGGATCGTCGTGAGCCCGCCGACCGGCTCGTGCGGGTGCGGCATCGCGAACACGATCGCGTGCGCGCCGCCGTCGCCGACGGTCAGGCACTGCAGCTGTTCGCCGAGACGGGACCGGCCCACCCGCTCCAGCGTGCACGCCTCGGGATGGCGGGCCGCCAGTCGCTCGAACTCCGCGGTCAGCTCGTCGACGGTGGCGAACGTGGTGAGCTCCGGGACGGTGCCGAGCTCGTGCAGGAGTGCGGCGTCCAACATGCGGGTCCTCGGTGGGGGATGAGGGATGCCGCCAGTCTCCGTCCCCGGGTGTCGTCACACGACCGTTTCCGCACATTACGACGGTGCGTGCGTGCGCCTGGCCACCCTCGCACTCCGCATCGCACGGCGACCGTCAGGAACCGGGGACGGTCACAGGGGTGCGTGCCGTCAGTCCGAGGTACGCCCGCCGGTGAGCTCGGGACGCTGCGCGCCCGGCTCGACCTCGCCGCGTTCCTCGGCGTGACCGTCGCCGTGTGCGCCGCGCGCGACGTTGTCCTGGGTGTACCAGCGCTGTGCCGAGACCCGGAGGCGCTTCACGATCCCGTTTCTCGCCTCGACACCCCTGCCGTCGGTGAGCGCGGGCATGTCCTCGGGGACGTCCGGACGGTTCGTCTCGAGCCTGCCGAGCAGCTCGGGCGACGGCGTACGCGTGGTCTCCTCGTACCCCCCGGTCGGCAGCCGCTTGATCACGCCGGTCTCGACCCCCTCGTGGAGCAGGTGCTCCTCCTTACGCTGCAGGCCGATGCAGATGCGCTTCGTGACCACGAACGCGATCACCGGGCCGAGGAAGATCGCGAACCGGAAGATCCAGGTGATCGTGTTGAACGACAGGCTGAACGTCTTCGCGATGATGTCGTTGCCGCCGGCGATCAAGAGGATCATGTACGCGGCCAGCCACGCCACGCCGATGCCGGTGCGCGTGGGCACGTTGCGCGGCCGGTTGAGCACGTGATGCTCGCTGTTGTCGCCCGTCGCCCATTTCTCGAAGAACGGGTACAGCGCCATGAAGGTGAACAACAGACCGGGCACGATGAGCGCGGGGATGAGGGTGTTCCAGGGGATGGTATGGCCGAGGAAGACGCTCTCCACCCCGGGCATGATGCGCAGGCCACCCTCGAGGATGCCGATGTACCAGTCCGGTTGTGCGCCGGCCGTGACGTCGACGGGGTTGTACGGCCCGTACATCCAGATCGGGTTGATCTGCGCGAACGTCGCGAGCAGGGCCAGCGCCCCGAAGACGAACATGAAGAACGCGGTCGTCTTCGCGATGAAGTGCGGGAAGAACGGGAATCCGACGGTGTTCCTGTTCGTCTGCTTCCGGCTGGCCCATACGGTGTGCTTCTGGTGCCACATGATGAGCATGTGCGCGCCGATCAGCGCGAGCAGGATGCCGGGCACCAGCAACACGTGCACGATGAACAGGCGCGGGATGAAGTCGCCTTGCAAGCCGTCGGGGAACGGGCCGCCGAACGTGAAGAACAACAGGTACGTGCCGACGATGGGGATCGCCTCGAACACCACGGAGACGAAGATGCGCAGGCCGACGCCGGAGAGCAGGTCGTCCGGCAGGGTGTAGCCCGCGAAGCCCTCGAGCATGGCCAGCGTGAACAGCGTGATGCCGATGAGCCAGTTGACCTCACGGGGCTTGCGGAACGCTCCGGTGAAGAAGATCCGCATCATGTGGACCATGATCGCGGCGACGAACAGCAGCGCCGCCCAGTGGTGGATCTGCCGCATCAGCAGGCCGCCGCGGACGTCGAACGACAGGTCGATCGTGGACTTGTACGCCTCGCTCATCCTGAGGCCGTCGAGGTTGGCGTACGAGCCGTGGTAGACGACCTCCTGCATGCTCGGCTTGAAGAAGAAGGTGAGGAAGACGCCGGTCAGCAGCAGCACGACGAACGAGTAGAGCGCGATCTCGCCGAGCATGAACGACCAGTGGTCGGGGAAGAGCTTCTTCATCTGCTTCTTCAGCCCGGCCGCGCCGCCGAAGCGGTCGTCCAGCGCCTTGCCGGTGCCGGCGAGCAGCTTCTTCGTGGGGTCCTGCATCAGGCCTCCCCATCCCGTCTTCCGACCCTGGTCTCCACGTTACGCCTCACCTCGGACAGTCCGGCTATCCGTTGGTGTTCCGGTCCGGTCCGCGCTCCCAGAAGCTCGGGCCTACGGGGCCGTTGATGAAGTACTTCGCGTTCGCCACGAGGTAGCCGTCCTTGTCGACGGTGATCGGGAGCTGCGGCAGCGGGCGGACGGCCGGGCCGAACACCACCTTGGCGCCGTCGGACATGTCGAACGTCGACTGGTGGCACGGGCAGAGCAGCTCGTGCGTGCGCTGCTGGTACAGGCTGATCGGGCAGCCCGCGTGAGTGCAGATCTTGGAGAACGCGCAGATGCCGTTCACGCTCGCCTTGCGTTGGAGGGCTCCGCGCCTGGTGCCCTGGATCTCGTCGGGACGCAGCCGGATGACGAGCAGCGCGGCCGTCGCGATCTGGTTGAAGTCCGTGATGCCCTCGGGCACGGCGCTGATCGCCGAGCCGAAGTCGGTGATGTCGGTGAGCTTGAGCAGCCGCGGCGAGTCGGAGTCCTGGGTGCCGGCGAGCACCATGCGCATGCCCTTGCGCCAGGGCTGGGTGAACATGTCCTTCTTGGGCAGCGGGCCCATGTCGCGCAGCAGCCACAGCGGCAGCAGGCCGAGCGGTGCCGCGGCGAGCAGCAGGGTGCGGCGCAGCAGCGGACGCTTGGTGATCTGCGTCGACTCGGCGGTGTCGACGAAGTACTCGCCGAACTCGCGCCGGTCCTCGTCGGAGGACCGGAACTCGTGCCGCTCGTCGACCATCTCCTTGTTCGGCATGAGCCGCTTCACCCAGAGCATCACGCCGATCGCGAGCGACATCAGGATCAGCGTGAGGCAGCCGCCGAGCAGCTTGTTGGACACGCCGGCATTGATCGGGCCGCCGGCCGGGAAGATCCAGTACAGGACGAGGAAGGCGACGCCGGCGAGGAACGCCACGATGAACCAGGTGGCGATGACCCGCTCGCTGCGCTTCGCCTCGGTGTCGTCGAGGTGCCGTTCCGGCGGCGCGTCCGGCGAGCGTCGCCGTTCGCCGCGCTCCGCCCGTCGGCGGGCCGCCAGTGACTCGGCCACCTCCGCGGACGTCGGCGTGCCGCCGTGGCGACGGGGCTGCCCGTTGTCGGTCATGTCAGTCTTCCTGCTTCTTCTTGGCCGTGATCCACATCGCGGCCACCACGCACACACCGATGCCGACGAGCCAGGCGACCAGCCCCTCGCTCACCGGGCCGATCCGCCCGAGACCGTGGCCGCCCGGGTTGGGATCGCTCTTGATGGTCTTGACGTACTTGATGATGGAGAGCTTCTCGTCCGGCGTGAGCGTCTGGTCGCTGAAGACGGGCATGTTCTCCGGGCCGGTCAGCATCGCCTCGTACATGTGCGTCGAGGTCGAGGTGGTGAGCGCCGGCGCGTACTTGCCGTTGCTCAGCGCGCCGCCCTCGCCCGCGAAGTTGTGACACTGCATGCAGTTTGCGCGGAACAGCTGGCCGCCTGCCGCGAGGTCGGCGTCGGAGTACTTCTGGTCGACGCCCCGGGGGATGTCCGGTCCGCCCGACAGCGACTGGATGTATGCGGCGATCGCGTCGATCTGCGCCTGGGTGAACCGCGGGGCCTTGCTGTGTGCCTGGGCGCCCGGCTGGGAGAGCGGCATCCGGCCGGTGCCGACCTGGAAGTCGACAGCGGCGGCGCCCGCGCCGTAGAGGCTGGGTCCGGTCGAGGTGCCCTGTCCGTTGATCCCGTGACAGCTGGCGCAGCTGGTCTGGAACAGCTCCCTGCCCTGGTCGATCTGCGCCTTGCTCGCTCCCTGCGCGGCGTCGGCCTGGGGAGAACTCTGCACCCCGGCGTAGAAGCCGCCGACCGCGACGAGGGCCAGCAGCAGCAGGGCGTAGCGCGAGAACGGACGCCTGCGCCATGGCCGGGATCCCGGGCGAGGCGGAGTCCCAGCTGCCGATCTGGAGCGCACGTGGGTCCTCCTGGTGCTCATTGGATCAACGGAAGCAGGTAGATGGTCGCGAACAGTCCGATCCACACGACGTCGACGAAGTGCCAGTAGTACGACACGACGATCGCGCTCACCGCCTGCTCGTGGGTGAACCGCTTGGCGGCGTAGGTGCGCCCGAGCATGAAGACGAACGCGACCAGGCCGCCGAAGACGTGCAGGCCGTGGAAGCCCGTCGTCAGGTAGAACACGGACGCGTACGCGCCGATCACGGGACTGTGCGCGCCGAACGTGAGCCCTTCGTGCAGGATCAGGTTCGTGTACTCGTAGCCCTGGCCGGCGTCGAAGACCGCGCCCATGATGAGCGTGACGAGGAACCAGAACCGCAGGCTCTTGACGTTGCCCTTCTCCGCGGCGAACACGCCGATCTGGCAGGTGACCGACGACAGCACCAGGATCAGCGTGTTGACGGCGGCGTACGGCCGGTCGAGCTCCACGGGCGGCCACGGATTGCCCTGGCTCACGTTCACCGAGCGGATCGTGAAGTACATCGCGAACAGCGCGGCGAAGAACATCAGCTCGGACGAAAGCCAGACGATCGTGCCCACACTGACCGTGTTGGGTCGATGCGATGAGTGCGCCGGAGCGCGGCGCGCTGCCGAAGTGGTGGCCACGTCACGCATTATGGCGGTTCCCGGGTGCCGTGGCGCCACGACCCCCCGACAGAGACCGCACCTCACGGTGCGGGTGGGTCGGGGGCTGCCGGTAGCATCCCGGCATACGTTGTTCACATACGTACGGCGTGCCCGACGAGGTTGAGGAACACCGGCATGAGCAGCCACGACAGCGGAGACGAGCCCACCGCGACGGTTCTCGTCTACTCCGACGACTCGAGCATCAGGGAGCGGGTGAAGCTGGCCCTCGGGCGGCGCCCGGCCGCGGACGTGCCGCGCGTGGAGTACGTCGAGACCGCCACCGAGCCCGCGTGTGTGAAACATCTCGATTCCGGCGAGATCGACCTGGCGATCCTGGACGGTGAGGCCACGCCCGCAGGCGGCCTCGGCGTCTGCCGGGCCGCGAAGAACGAGGTGTACGACTGCCCGCCGGTGCTCGTCCTCATCGCACGGGCGCAGGACGCCTGGCTCGCCAACTGGTCGCAGGCCGACGCCGTCGTCTCGTACCCGCTCGACCCGATCCAGCTCGCCGCGACGTCCGCCCGGCTGCTGCGGATCCGGCTCGGGCACGTGCTCGAGAGCGACGCGGCGGCCGTGCCCGCCATCGAGTCGCCGGCGACGTGACCACGGTGCGTACGTCATGACCGAGGCCACGCCGACCTGGCCCACGCTGCTCACCCGCCTGGTCGCGGGGGAGTCGCTTTCCGCCGCCGACACCCGGTGGGCGATGGACCAGACGATGTCGGGCGAGGCCACTCCCACGCAGATCGCCGGGCTCGTGATCGGCCTGCGCGCCAAGGGCGAGACGGTGGCCGAGGTCTCCGGCTTCGCCGACGCGATGCTCGCGCACGCCACACCCATCCCGGTGGCGGGACCGGTCGTCGACCTGGTCGGCACCGGCGGTGACCGGCGCAACACCGTGAACCTGTCGACGATGGGCGCGATCGTCGCGGCCGCCGCGGGTGCGCGCGTCGTCAAGCACGGCAACCGGGCGGCGTCGTCGGCATGTGGCGCGGCCGACCTGCTGGAGCGACTGGGCGTCGTGATCGACGTGACGCCGGAGGAGAACGCGCGGATCGCCGCCGAGGTCGGCATCGCGTTCTGTTTCGCGCCGCTCTACCACCCCGGGTTCCGGCACGCGTCGGTCCCGCGTGCCGAGCTGGGCATACCAACGGTGTTCAACTTCCTCGGCCCGCTCACCAACCCGGCGCACGCCCGGGCGAACGCGGTGGGCGTCTTCGACACGCGGATGGCGTCGATACTCGCCGGCGTGCTCGCCGGGCGCGGCTGCGAGTCGCTGGTGTTCCGCGGCGACGACGGGCTGGACGAGCTCACCACGACCACCACGTCCGCCGTCCACGTCGTGCACGGCGGTTCGGTCGAGCAGGCCACGTTCGACCCGGCGGCGATCGGCTTCTCCAGGTCGAGGCCCGAGGACCTCGTCGGCGGCGACCCCGAGTACAACGCGGGTGTCGCACGCGACGTCCTCGCCGGCAAGGAGGGCCCGGTGCGCGACACCGTGCTGCTCAACGCGGCTGCCGCGCTCGCCGTCGCCGACCCGACGGTCGCGCCGCTGGAGGACCGGCTCGCCCGCGGTGTCGCGGCGGCGGCGTCCGCCGTCGACTCCGGCGCCGCCGCGGAGCTGCTCGCCCGCTGGGCCGACGCCACCCAGCACGCCGCCCGCTGACGCGGCCCCTTCGGCGGGACCGGGTCAGTCGGGGGCGTCGAAGCCGATCGCGAACGCGGCGTCGAGGTCGTGCCGGGAGTACGTGCGGAACGAGACGTGCGTCTCGGTGTGCGTGACGCCGTCGATCTTGTTCAGCCGTCCCGGGATCACCTCGGCGAGGTCCTCGTGCCGGCGGACCCGGACCATCGCGATGAGGTCGCACTCGCCGGTCACCGAGTAGACCTCGCTCACCTGCGGCACCTCGACGATCCGCTCCGCCACCTCGGGAATGCGGGCGACGTCGGCACGGATCAGCACGATCGCGGTGATCACGTCAGGTCCTCCTTACGAACGGCGGTCACGCGCGAAGCCTATGCCCGCCCCCGCAGGCCGCTGGGCCGGTGCCTGGTGCGCAGCGGCCTGCGCTCGTCGAGGACGCGGAGGGCGTGGCCCCCGTCGGCCGCGGCCTGGTCGAGACGCATCCGGGCCGCGGCCGCGCCGTGCGCGGGGAGCGCCCAGGTGCCGGTCACCTCGACGAGCCGGGTGCCCGCGGTCTCGAGCCACCGCAGGACGCACTCCGTCTCCTCGGCACTGGCCGCCGGCGTGGGCCCGTACCCCTGCGGGACCGCCTCGGCCGCGGCGACGAGCGCGTCGACGTAGGGCCGCGGATGCGCTCTGGGCGGCACGGTGTCGGCGGCGGCGAGACGGCCGTACCGGATCACGGTCAGCTCCCAGCCGCCGACCTTGGTCGGGTGCGCCGCCACGATCTGCGCGCAACCGGTGAGCGCGATGAGCCGCTGGGTGCGGGCCGTGGACCGGACGTACGCGGTGAGCCGGTCGCGGTGCACGGCGGCGTCCTCGTAGCGCTGCTCGTCGGACAGCAGCTCGATCTTGGCGCGCAGCGTGCGCTCGACGGCGCGCGCGTCGGCACGCATCGCGTCGCGGACGGCGTCCGCGACAGGGGCGTACTCGGCGACCGTCTGCCGGCCGTCGCACGGCGCCCCGCAGCGGCCCATCTCGGCGAGGATGCACGCGGTCGTCGGGTGCCTCGGGCTCAGCCGGGCGGTGCACTGACGCAGCCGGAACGCCTCGTGCAGCGCCGACATCACGTGCTCCGCGCTGCGGCGCGAGCCGTACGGGCCGAGGTAGACGGCGTCGTCGTCGCGCACGGCGCGCACCACCGACAGCCGGGGGAACGGCTCCTGCGTGAGCTTCAGCCACAGCGCGCGCTCGGGGAACCTGGACCGCCGGTTGTACGGCGGCTTGCGCTCGGCGATCAGCCGCAGCTCACGCACCTCGGCCTCGAGCGGCGTGGCGCACCCGATCGCCGTGACCTCCTCCGCCAGCCCGACCATCTCGCGCATCCGGGACCGCGTCTCGCCGGCGGTGAAGTACTGCCGCACCCGGGTGCGGATGTCGCGGCTCTTCCCGACGTACAGGGTGCGGCCCTGCGCGTCGCTGAAGACGTAGACGCCGGGCGCGGACGGCAACGGCTCGGCGAGGTAGCGCTTGCGCCGCTGCTCGGTGGTGACCCGCGAGGAGAACGTGACCAGCTCCTCCAGCGACTGCACACCGATCGGGCCGAGCCGCTCGAGCAGCGCGTGCAGCACGTCGACGGTGGCGCGGGCGTCGGCGAGCGCGCGGTGGCAGGGCTCGGTGCCCGACTTGACGTAGCGCGCGAGGGTGGCGAGCTTGCAGTCGGGCACCTCGTCGTGGGTGAGCAGGCCGTGAGCGAGGCGGGCGGTGTCGACGGCGGTGAAGCCCGGCCACGCGCGCCCGGTGACCGCGCACGCGCCCTTGAGGAAGCCGACGTCGTACGGCGCGTTGTGCGCGACGAGCACGGCGCCGCGGGCGAACTCCAGGAACGCGCTGAGCACGCCGGGAAGCGGCGGGGCGGTGGTGACCATGCCGTCGGTGATGCCGGTGAGCACCTGGATGAACGCCGGGATGCCGTGCCCGGGGTCGACGAGGGACTGGAACTCGCCGAGCACCTCGCCGCCGCGCACCTTGACCGCCCCGACCTCGGTGATGCCGGCGTCCGCAGGCGCGCCGCCCGTGGTCTCGAGGTCGACGACGACGAACGTCACCTCGCGCAGCGGTGTGCCCAGTTCGTCGAACGTCGCCTGGACGGCGTGCGGTCTGCCCAACGTGGTGCCTCCTGCGGTGGGACGTTAGGCGGCAGCACCGACAGTGCGCGGCACGCCACGCCGGAGGCCGTAGGCTCGAGGGGAGGAGGAAGGAGCACCCGTGGCCATCAGCGAGCCGACGGCGGACACCAGGTGGCGTTGCGCACAGTGCGGCAACCTGACCAGGTTCGACGTCACCAGGACCACCCGCAGCGAGGAGTACGTGCACGCCGACCTCGCCGGTGCGGCGCGGGTCGAGGAGCGGCGGATCCTGACGGACGTCATCGAGCGGGTGGCGTGCCGGTGGTGCGGCTCGACCGACCAGATCGAGCTGGTTCCCCGGCCGGGGGCGGCCGAGCCGGTGACCTCGCCGCACCGGACGACCGAACCAGGAAGCTGACGGACGGACGGAAACCATGGGCGCCGACGGGAACGGGTCGACGGCGCTGCCCGAGCCGGTGCGCCG
>JAFMQP010000361.1 GCA_017354575.1 Acidothermales bacterium
TCGCGCCGAGCGAGCCCATGCCGCGGTACGACTTGTACTGCTTGCCGTTGATGAACAGCAGCTCGCCCGGGCTCTCCTCGCACCCCGCGAGCAGGCTGCCCAGCATCACGGTGTCGGCACCGGCGACGATCGCCTTGGCGATGTCGCCGGAGTACTGCAGCCCGCCGTCGCCGATCACCGGGACGCCGGCCGGCCGGCACGCCCGCGCGGCTTCGTGGATCGCGGTGACCTGCGGCGCGCCGACACCCGCCACCACGCGGGTCGTGCAGATCGAGCCGGGACCCACTCCCACCCTGACGCCGTCGGCACCGGCCTCGACGAGCGCCTTCGCGCCCTCGTACGTCGCGACGTTGCCGCCGACGACGTCGACGTCCGTGTCGGTCTTGAACCGGCGCACCATCTCGATGACCGCGCTGGCGTGCCCGTGCGCGGTGTCGACGATGAGCACGTCGAGCCCCGCCTCGACGAGCGACCGGCCGCGCTTGTACGCCTCGTCACCGACGCCCACGGCCGCGCCGACCACCAGCCGGCCGTTCGCGTCCTTGGTCGCGTCGGGGTACTTGTCGCGCTTGACGAAGTCCTTCACGGTGATCAGCCCGCGGAGCCGGCCGGCGTCGTCGACGAGCGGCAGCTTCTCCACCTTGTGGCTGCGCAGCAGCCGGAACGCCTCGTCGCCGTCGACGTCCGTGGACGCCGTGACGAGCGGCATGGGCGTCATGACCTCACGCACCGGGCGGGCCGAGTCGGGTTCGAACCGCATGTCCCTGTTGGTGACGATGCCGACGAGCACGCCGTCGGCGTCCACGACGGGGACACCGGAGATGTGGTACCGGCCGCACATGGCGTCGACCGTGCCCAGCGTGTCGTCCGGCGAGCAGGTGACCGGGTTGGTGACCATGCCGGCCTCGGACCTCTTCACGAGGTCGACCTGGGACGTCTGCTCCTCGATGGAGAGGTTGCGGTGCAGGATGCCGACGCCGCCCTGGCGCGCCATGGCGATCGCCAGCCGCGCCTCGGTGACGGTGTCCATCGGCGAGGAGAGCAGCGGAACGCGGACGTGGACGTTCCGCGAGATGCGGCTGGACGTGTCGGCGGCGCTGGGGATGACATCGGACGGGCCGGGCAGCAGCAGGACGTCGTCGAAGGTCAGGCCGAGCGTGCCGAACCTGTCGGGAACACCGGTGAGGTCCATGACACCTTCCGGAAGGACGAGTGCGGGCGGTGGTCCCAATGCTACGGGGTGGCGCGCGCTTCGCCGCGAGGGCGCTGACGCCGCGTCGCGGGGCGCCGCCCCGGCCCACAGGGGGGCAGGTGCCTTCGTAGGCTGGAGACGTGCGCGACGACACGCCTCCCGACCCGTTCGCGGGCGACCCGGACGATCCGGCGGCGCTGCTGGGTGCGTCCGACGACGAGCCGGCGCTGTCCGAGGACGAGCGCGCGGGAGTACAGGCCGACCTGCAGGACGTAGAGATGTTCCGTGCCCTGCTCGAGCCGCAGGGCGTGCGCGGCATCGCGATGGCCTGCGACGAGTGCGGCGAGGAGCACTACTTCGGCTGGGACCTACTCGGCGGCAACCTGCGCCAGATGATCGGCGCCGGCCGGTCCGGCGTCCACGAGCCCGCGTACGCACCGGACCCGACGCACTACGTCAGCTGGGACTACGCGCGCGGCTACCTCGACGGCGTGCTCGACGCGGCCGACGACGAGGACGAAACCTGAGACCGCCGCTACGGCGTGTTCCCGGGTCTCGGCCGCGGCTTCGACGGCGTCGAGTGGTCACCGCCGGACGCCGTCGGCTTCGGTGAGCTCGGGCGCGCGGACGGCGAGCTCGGCGACGACGGCGACGGCTCGCCCGGCGTCGTCGGCTGCACGGTGACCGTCGGCAGGTGCAGCAGCGACGGCAGGCTGCTCGGGGACGAGTCGCTCGGGTCCGGCGTCTGTTCCGGCCAGGACCGCGTCGGCGTCCCGCGGCCGCAGACCACGGCCGTGCGGGCGTCGCCCGGCGGGCTGCGCCACAGGCAGGACGTCTGCGGCGTGGTCTGCGACGTACGCCCGGTGCTTCGCAGGTCCGACTGCGAGCGCAGTCTGAGCGAGGCGTTCCTGAGCTTGTCGGCCCGCTTGCTCCGCCCGGCCTTGCGCAGCTGCGCGTCCGCCCGGTCGAGCGCAGCGTCGGCCTCGATCGTCCGGCCCTGGGTCAGCGACATGCGCGCCTCGGCCAGCGACCGGTCGGCCGCGCTGATCTGCGAGTCGTTCGGCTGCGGCGCCCACAGCGCGAAGCCGCCCTGGTCGCCTGGCTGGGCCGCGGCGACACCGGTGACGCCGAGCACGGTCGCGGCGACGGTGGTGGCGATCACGCCGCGGGTGAAGCGGCTGCCACGTAGCCGTCGCCTGGGCACGCGGACCTCGACGTCCTCGGCGAGCGCGCACAGCAGTTGCAGCGTCTTGTCGGCACCGCGCGGACGTCGGCCGTGCGAGATCTGCTCTAGCGCGAGGTCGTCGCGCAGGACGGCGTCGATGTCACCCGTACGTGGGGAAGGTGGGCGACTCAACCGGTCACCTCCTTGCGCTTCCGGCCCCGGCCCGGCGCCCGATGTCGGCCCTTCTGGTTCGTACCGGCATCGGGCGTGACGTCGGCGACGTTACCGTCGTCGGACGCTTCCGCCACCAGACTGCGCAGCCGGCTGAGCGCGCGGTGCTGGGCGACCCGCACCGCACCCGGACTCATCTCCAGCGTCTGCCCGGTCTCCTCGGCCGTGAGCCCCGCCGCGACGCGGAGCAGCAGCAGGTGGCGCAGGTTCTCAGGTAGCTGGTCGAGCAGCTCGCGCGCGGTGTCGGCGTCGGCATCGCGGAGGGTGAGCTCCTCCGGACCCGGCGCGCCGTCTACCCGCTCGGGCAGGTCGTCCGTGGGGCACGCGGCACGCGCGGCGGCGCGGTGGTGGTCGACGACCTTGCGCGCGGCGATGCCGAAGACGAGAGCCGTGAACGGCTTCCCCTCGTCCCGGTACCGCGGAAGCGCGGCCAGTACGGCCACACACACCTCCTGCGCGACGTCGTCGGCCTGATCGAACGAACCTCCTACCCGCCCCAGCCGGGCGCGACAGTACCTGAGTACGAGTGGTCGCAGCCGGCCGAGCAACTCCTCCGTCGCTCGCGGATCGCCGTCCACGGCGAGCGGGACGAGGTCCACGAGATCGAGGTCAGTCAACTGGGAGATCGTGAGATCGGCGGAAGGCGTTACCTGCCCATCGCCGTCTGCGGGCACGGCGCGGAGAGGGTCCGGTTTCACCGACCTGTTCCCCCCGCCACAGCACCGTCAGCGGCATGCGGGACATGCCTGAATCCATCGTGCGCCACTCGACCCCCCCGCCGAACGTCGCGCGGTGGCACAACGTTAGCGGCAATCAGCACACTGCAAAACCCCCAATTGGCAACTTTCTCCGGCGGACGAGCGAGGCCTCCCGGCATTCTGACCAGACGCGACGCGAAACCGGAAACGCATAGTCTCGGATGTCGAAAGGGATGCGGCAGAAGGGATCGATGATGACCGGCGCGGTGCGGCGACTGCTCGCCTCGCTCGCCGTCGTCTCGTCCGCGCTCGTGCTCGCCGGCTGCGGCTCGAGCCCGTTCCGCCAGGCGGCCGACCCGTCCACGGGGACGCCGTCGAGCGGCGCCGCGTCCGTCACGCCCACTCCCGGCGGCACGGTCCGGCCGCTCGGCGCGCGCAGGACCGCGGACCTGC
>JAFMQP010000096.1 GCA_017354575.1 Acidothermales bacterium
CCCCGCGCCGCACATCCGCGCTCCCGCTCGCGGCCGTCGTCCTCACCGGTCTCGCCGGCGCCGCCGGCGCCGCGGTCGGCGCGAGCCAGGCGGCGGCGGACGCACCGGCTCCGCACGCCGCCGGCTCGAAGCGTGCCGTGACGCATAGCCTGTCCCTGCGCGGGCAGCCCGCGCCGGCGTCCAGGGACGACGACCGGGCCGGGCTGGTCCGGCCGGACGTCCCGCCGAACCTGCGGACACCGGCACCGCGGGCGAGTTCGCCGACGCCGACCTCGTCGCCTCCGCCGTCGAGCGCCCCGGCCACGCCCGTGACGGCCACGGGACACTGTGTGGCGTCCTACTACGACACCGGCACGACGACGGCGAACGGCGAGCCGTTCGACACCGGCGAGCTGACGGCGGCGAACAAGACGCTCCCCTTCGGCACGCAGGTGCGGGTGGTCGACGACGCCACGAAGCGGTCCGTGGTGGTGCGGATCAACGACCGCGGCCCGTACGTCGGCGGGCGCTGCCTGGACCTGACGCCGGCCGCGATGCGGGCGCTCGCCGGGCCGGCCATCGGCACCGCGCAGGTCACCTACCAGGTGCTCGGCAGGAAGTAGGCTCCTCGGCATGTCACGCGTGCCGACGTACGAGGAGATCGAGCGGGCCCCGAAGGCGCTGCTGCACGACCATCTCGACGGCGGGCTGCGGCCCGCGACGGTCGTCGAGCTCGCCCGGGACGCCGGCCACGAGCTGCCTGCGGACGACGCCGACGCGCTGCGGGAGTGGTTCGTCAGGTCGGCGGAGGCCGGCACGCTCGAGCGGTACCTGGAGACGTTCGACCACACGGTCGCGGTCATGCAGTCCGCCGAAGCACTGCGCAGGGTAGCGGCCGAGTGCGCCGAGGACCTCGCCGCCGACGGCGTCGTGTACGCCGAGGTGCGCTTCGCCCCCGAACAGCACCTGGTCGGCGGGCTCGACCTCGACCAGGTGGTCGAGGCGGTCGTGGCCGGGTTCGCCGAGGGCGAGCGCGCGGCCCACGCGGCCGGGCACCGCATCCGGGTCGGCACCATCGTCACGGCCATGCGGCACGCCGCGCGTTCGCTGGAGATCGCCGAGCTCGCCGTGCGTTGGCGCGACGACGGCGTAGTCGGGTACGACATCGCGGGCGCCGAGCGCGGCTACCCGCCGAGCCGGCACCTGGACGCGTTCGACCACGTCCGCGAGGCCAACGGCAACGTTACCATCCACGCGGGCGAGGGCTTCGGGCTGCCGTCGATCTGGGAGGCCGTGCAGATCTGCGGCGCGCACCGCCTCGGCCACGGCGTGCGCATCGTCGACGACATCGACCGCGACGGCGACGGCGAGGAGCGGCTCGGCCGGCTGGCGTCGTACATCAGGGACAAGCGGGTCCCGCTCGAGATGTGCCCCGCGTCGAACGTGCAGACCGGCGCCGCGACGTCCATCGACACGCACCCGATCGGCCTGCTGCGGCGGCTGTACTTCCGGGTGACCCTCAACACGGACAACCGGCTGATGAGCGACACGTCGATGACCAGGGAGATGAAGGCGCTCGCCGACGCGTTCGGCTACACCTGGGACGACCTGCGCTGGCTCACGGTGAACGCGCTGAAGAGCGCGTTCATCCCGTTCGACGAGCGGCTCGCGCTGATCGACGACGTAGTGAAACCGGGCTACGCCAAGCTGTCGGAGGACTGACCCGGCTACTCCTCCTCGACGTACGGTCCCGTGTCGACGTACGCGCCGGCGGCGTCGTCCCACGCGAACGTGCGGCCGGAGACGCCGGAACGGACCAGCTCGCCGAACGCCGGGTAGCGCTCGGCCAGCCAGTCGAGGCTCGGCATGAGCACCTGGCCCGGGTCGCTCACCTCCTCCGTCTCGTCGTCCTCGATCAGCCGCCGCGACGCGAACGCGGTGACCTCGGTCGGGATCCCGTCCGGCTCGAGCACGGCGACGACGTGCTCGGGACCGAACTCGATCTCGTCACCCCGGGAGGTCCTCGATGCGGGCCGGCTCGTTCGTGAGCACCCCCACGCACCGGTCGCCGTGCCGCTCGAGGTCGGTGAGCCACATCCGCTCGCCGGACGCCTCACGCGGCTCGGGCGAGGTCGCCAGGAAGACGAGGCGGACTACGTCGCGTGCCTCAGGCCGCGCCGCCGGCCGGCCGACGGGATGAAGAAGCTGCGCGGGCTCTCCCGGTGCAGTCGTTCCGCGTCGTCCAGCCGCCAGTCCCTGCCCTGCGTCCGCGCCATCGCGCCACCGTACCGCCGGATAGCCTGCGGCGTATGCCACTTCTCGACACCACCCGACGCGCCCTCGTCCACCGGCTCGCCGTCGAACAGGCGCAGTGCCGCGTCCCGTCGCTTGCCGCAGGGTTGGTGCGTGCCGGCGAGCTGGTCTGGGCGGACGGACGGGGTGAGCTCGCCGGGCCGGCCGGCGGCACGCAGTACCGGATCGGCTCGATCACCAAGACGTTCGTCGCCGTCCTGATCCTGCGGCTGCGTGACCAGGGCCGGCTGCGGCTCGAGGACCGCGTGGACGCGCACCTGCCCGACACGCCGGTCGGCGACCGCACGCTGCTGCACCTGCTGTCGCACGGGTCCGGCCTGCAGGCCGAGGCGCCGGGCGGGGAATGGTGGGAGCGCAGCGCCGGCCGCGGCTGGGACGTGCTCGGTCCTGCGCTCGACGCGGGCACGTGAAGCATCCGGCGGGACGCCGGTACCACTACTCCAACCCCGGCGTCGCACTGCTCGGCAGGCTGGTCGAGCGGCTGGCCGGCAGACCGTGGTACGACCTGCTGCGGCGGGACGTGCTCGACCCGCTCGGCATGCGGCGTACCACGTACCACCCCGAGGCACCGCACGCGCAGGGTTACGCCGTCCACCCGCACGCCGACGTCGTGCTGCGCGAGCCGCACACCGACACCGGCGCCATGGCACCGGCCGGGCAGCTCTGGTCGACGGTCACCGACCTCGCCCGCTGGTGCCGGTTCCTGGCCGGCGACACGGGCGACGTGCTCGCGGCGTCCACCGTCGAGGAGATGCGGCACCCGGTGACGGTCGAGGACGGCACGACGTGGAGTCTCGGCTACGGACTGGGCCTGATGCTGCTGCGAGTCCGCGGGCGCGGCTACTACGGTCACGGCGGGACGATGCCGGGCTTCCTCGCCGGCGTCACGGTCGGCGCCGACGACGGCACCGGCGTGGTGACGCTCGCGAACGCGACGTCCGGTCTCACCGGAGACCTGGACCTCGACCTGGTGGACCTGTTGCGCGAGCACGAGCCGGCGTTGCCGGCCGAGTGGCGGCCGGTGCCGACCCGTCCCGGGCTTCTCGAGCTGGTCGGCACCTGGTACTGGGGCACCCGCGAGCACACGCTTGCGGCACGCGCGGAAGGCATGCTCGAGCTGCGCGGCCCGAGCACGGACGGCGAACCGTCCCGGTTCCGGCCGACAGGTGACGGTACGTGGGTCGGGCTGGACGGCTACCACGCAGGCGAGACGCTCCGCGCGGTACGGTCCGGCCGCGGCGACGGGCATCTCGACCTGGGCACGTTCGTCTTCACCCGCGCGCCGTACGACCCGGCCGCCGCGATCCCCGGCGGCGTCGACGACGGCTGGGGTCAGAGCTCCCGTTCGTAGACGTACATCACCGCGCCCTCGCCGCCGGACTCGCGGTTGGTGAAGCCGAGGCTCTCGTAGAGGTGACGGGCGGCGACGTCGTCGTCGGACGTGCCGAGGTCCATGGTGTCGGCGCCGCGCTCGCGGGACTCGCGGAGCGCCGCCTCCATCAGCGCCCGGCCGAGCCCGTGGCCGCGGTGCTCGGGCACGACGTACAGCTCGGCGAGGTAGCACTCCAGGCCGCTGTTCCACAGTGCGGGCCGGAACCGCAGCAGGGCCAGCCCGTCCGGCCCGTCGCCGGCGAGCAGCACGATCGAGTCGCCGGACGCGACCAGCTCACCGACGCGCATCGCCAGGGCGTCCGGGCCCGGCGTCGGGTCGTCGTACTCGCGGTTGAACGCGTCCAGCAGCCGCCCGACGACGGGCATGTCGGCGTCCTCAGCGCACCAGATCGGCCAGGTCGACGCAGACACCGAACGGCTCCTCGACCTCGACTCGTCCCTGCTCGACTCCGGCCATCGCGTACGCGCGGGCCCCGGAATCCGGCCGGTACCGGAACAACGTGAGCGTCCCAGTCTCGTCGGTCTCCACCCGCCAGTAGTGCCCGATTCCGGCTGCCGCGTACTCGGCGGGCTTGTCGAGCCGGTCCGCGGTGACGGACCCGGGTGACATGACCTCCACGACCAACAGGCAGTGCTCCGGACGCAAGACGGCGTCGGTTGGCAGCGAGGCGTCGTAGACGACGACGTCCGGCCGGCGATTGAGCAGCGGGATGTCACGCAGCCTGAGGTCGACGTCGATGTCGACGGCGACGAGGGATCCACTTGCGCCGTCGAGGACGTTCGCAAGACGCCGTGCGATCCTCTGATGCGACCGCAGCGGCGCCGGGCTCACGATGATCGCCCCGTCGACGATCTCGATTCTCTTGCAGATCTCCTCGGGCAGGGCTTCGTACTCGGCAACGGTGATCCCCTCGGGCGGCAGGACCATCCAGTCCGGCAGTGCCGTGGTCATCGGTCCCTCCTCTCGTCCCCGAGCGACTGCTCAAAGGGTAGTCGAGATCACCGATCTGCCGCGGAAGTTGTCCTCAGCCGCGGACCTGGCCGTCGCCGACGGCCACCCACTTGGTGGACGTGAGCTCCCGCAGGCCCATCGGGCCGCGGGCGTGCAGCTTCTGCGTGGAGATGCCGATCTCCGCGCCGAAGCCGAACTCCTCGCCGTCGGTGAACCGGGTGGACAGGTTCACCATCACCGCCGCGGAGTCGACGGACGCGACGAACCGGCGCGCCGAGTCCTGCAACGACGTGACGATGGCCTCGGTGTGACCGCTGCCGTGGGCGCGGATGTGCGCGACGGCGTCGTCGAGCGAGTCGACCACGCCGGCGGCGATGTCGAGGGACAGGTACTCGGTGTCCCAGTCCTCGTCGGTGGCGGGGACGACGTCGATCCCGGCCTGCTCCGCGTACCCCGCGACCCGCTCGTCGGCGTGCACGGTGACACCGGCGCCGGCCAGTGCGCGCAGCGCGGCCGGCAGGAACGTCGGCGCGACGTCGGCGTGCACGAGCACGGTCTCCGCGGCGTTGCAGACGCTCGGCCGCTGCGCCTTCGCGTTGACCAGGATGCGCACGGCCCGCTCGACGTCGGCGACCGCGTCGACGTAGACGTGGCAGTTGCCGACGCCGGTCTCGATCACCGGCACCGTCGACTGCTCGACGATCGTGTCGATGAGGTCCGCTCCCCCGCGCGGGATGAGCACGTCGACCAGACCGCGCGCCCGCATCAGCTCGCCCACGGCCGCGCGGTCGGGCGGCACGAGCTGGACGGCGTCGACGGGCAGGTCGCTCTTCTCCAGCGCGGCGCGCATCGCGTCGACGAGTGCGCCGTTGGAGCACGCGGCGGACGAGGAACCGCGCAGCAGCGCGGCGTTGCCGCTTTTCAGGCAGAGCGCGGCGGCGTCGACGGTGACGTTCGGGCGGCCCTCGTAGATCATGCCGACGACGCCGAACGGCACACGCACCTGGGTGAGCTCGAGGCCGTTCGGCAGCGTGTAGCCGCGGACGACCTCGCCCACGGGGTCGGGCAGCCAGGCGATCTGGCGTACCGCCTCGGCGATGCTCGCGACCCGCGACCGGTCGAGGGTCAGCCGGTCGACGACCGTCGCGCTCGCCCCCGCCTCGCACGCGCGCTCCACGTCGGCGGCGTTCGCGGCGAGGATCGCGGGCAGGTGCTCGAGCAGCCGGTCGGCGACCAGCTCGAGCGCCGCGTCCTTCGCCGCGCGGGTGGCCGGCGCGAGGTCGGCCGCGGCCTCCCTGGCCCGGCGTGCCAGCGTCTGCACCTCATCGACCATGGCTCGTTCCCTTCAGCAGCACCAGGTCGTCGCGATGGACGACCTCGCGTTCGTACTCCGGGCCCAGCTCGCGGGCGAGGTCGCGCGTCGACCGACCCAGCAACGCCGGCAGCTCCTCCGCACCGTAGTTCACCAGACCGCGGGCGACCGGCGTGCGGTCGGCCGCGCAGATGTCTACGGGGTCGCCCGCCGCGAACGAGCCCTCGACGCCGACGACGCCCGCGGGCAGCAGCGACGTGCGGCGGTCGACCACCGCGGCGACCGCGCCCGCGTCGAGCAGCAGCCGCCCGCGCGGTGTGGTGGCGTGCCGCAGCCAGAGCAGCCGGGTGGGCTGGCGGCGTCCCGTGGCGGCGAAGTAGGTGCCGACCGGCTCCCCGGCGAGCGCGGCGTCCGCCCGGACCGCGGAGGTGAGCACGACGGGGATGCCCGCGGACGTGGCGATCGCCGCGGCCTCCACCTTCGTCACCATGCCGCCGCTGCCGACACCGGCGCCGTTCGCGCGACGCAGCCGGACGCCGTCGAGGTCGCGCGGGGACCGCACGACGGGCATCGGCCGGGCGTCCGGCCGCCGCGGGTCGCCGTCGTACAGCCCGTCGACGTCGGAGAGCAGGACGAGCGCGTTCGCGTGCACGAGGTGGGCGACGAGCGCGGCCAGCCGGTCGTTGTCGCCGAACTTGATCTCCTGCGTCGCGACGGTGTCGTTCTCGTTCACGATCGGCAGCGTGCCGAGGTCGAGCAGCCGTGCGAACGTGCGGTACGCGTTGCGGTAGTGCTGCCGCCTGGTGACGTCGTCGACCGTGAGCAGCACCTGGCCGACGCGCACGCCGTACCGGTCGAAAGCCGCCGTGTAGCGGGCGAGCAGCAGGCCCTGGCCGACGCTCGCGGCGGCCTGCTGGGTGGCGAGGTCACGCGGCCGCCGCCGCAGGCGCAACGGCGCGAGGCCCGCCGCGATCGCGCCCGAGGAGACCAGCACCACCTCCGTCCCCCTGGCCCGGGTCTTCGCGAGCAGCGCGACGAGCGCGTCCACCCGGTCGCCGTCCAGCGCGCCTTCCGGCGTCGTCAGCGACGACGAGCCGATCTTGACGACCACCCGCGCGGCGGTGGCCACGTCAGCTCTCATGCTGGGGACCCCCATTGTGGTGATGGCCCCGCGTGGGGTCCCCAGTTGTTGCCATGGCCCCAATGGGGGTCCCCAGCGACGATCGGGACGCGCGCATCAGTCGGTCTCCGTGCGGCGGCGCCGGCCCTGGTCGGCGATGCGGACGTCGCCGCCACGGGGGCCGAGCACGTCGGCCGCGGCGTCCAGCGTGGGCTCCCACGCGAACTCCACCGCGTCCTTGTCGGCACCGATCCGCACGTCGCAGCCGGGCGTCGCGCCGAGCTCGACCAGCTTCTTCTCGACGCCCAGCCGGTTCAGCCGGTCGGCGAGGTAGCCGACCGCCTCGTCGTTGCCGAAGTCGGTCTGCCTCACCCAGCGCTCGGGCTGCGCGCCCCGGACGACGTAGACGCCGTCCTCCAGCGCCACGCCGAACGGCTCGGCCCCGATCGCGTGCGGCCGCAGCACGGTGCGGGTCGGCTCGACCCGCGGGAGCGCCGCGCGCGCGTCGCGCACCAGCCCGGCCATCGCGAACGCCAGCTCGCGCAGCCCCTCGTGCGTCGCCGCGGAACACTCGATGACCCGGTAGCCGCGCTCGCGCAGCTCGGGCGCCGCCAGGTCGGCGAGCTCACGCGACTCGGGCACGTCCACCTTGTTCAGCACCACGAGCACCGGCCGGTCGGCGAGCGGGATGCCGTCGGTGCGGTACGCCGCCAGCTCGCGCTCGATCGTGTCCAGGTCGGTGACGGGATCACGACCCGGCTCGGGTGTGGCGCAGTCGAGCACGTGCACCAGGGCGTGGCAGCGCTCGACGTGCCTGAGGAACTCCAGGCCGAGCCCCTTCCCCTCGCTCGCGCCCGGGATCAGCCCGGGCACGTCGGCGACGGTGAACCGGAAGCCGTCGGCGTCCACCACGCCGAGGTTCGGCACCAGCGTGGTGAACGGGTAGTCGGCGATCTTCGGCCGTGCGGCGGACAGCGCCGCGACGAGCGACGACTTGCCCGCGTTCGGGAACCCGACGAGCGCGACGTCGGCGACGGTCTTGAGCTCGAGCACGACGTCGGCCGTGGCGCCCGGCTCCCCCAGCAGCGCGAAGCCCGGCGCGCGCCGCCGCGGCGAGGCCAGCGCCGCGTTGCCCAGCCCGCCGCGGCCGCCCTGCGCGACCACGTAGCGGGTGCCGTCGCCGACGAGGTCGGCCAGCCGCTCACCGTCCTGCGTGCTGACGACGGTGCCGTTCGGGACGGGCAGGACGACGTCCTCGCCGTCGGCGCCGTACCGGTTGGAACCCTGCCCTGGCTTGCCGTTGGTGGCGCGGCGGTGCGGTCTGTGGTGGTAGTCGAGCAGCGTCGTGATCCCCGGGTCGACGACGAGCACGACGTCACCGCCGCGGCCGCCGTTGCCGCCGTCAGGCCCACCGAACGGCTTGAACTTCTCCCGGTGGATCGAGGTGCAGCCGTGCCCGCCGTTGCCGCCGGCGACGTGGATGACGACACGGTCGACGAAGCTGGTCACGGTTACCCTCCTCTCCCGGTCCCCGAGGACGCGAACGAGGCGGGCCGGAGAACCGACCCGCCTCGTGACGTGTGTGTACCGGCGGATCTACTCCGCCGGTGGGACGACGCTGACCGTACGCCGGCCGTGTCGCGAACCGAATTCGACGTTGCCGCCCACGAGGGCGAACAGCGTGTCGTCGCGGCCGATGCCGACGCCGTCGCCGGGGTGGAACCTGGTGCCGCGCTGCCGGACGATGATCTCACCGGCACCGACGAGCTGCCCGCCGAACCGCTTCACGCCGAGGCGCTTGGCGGCGGAGTCGCGGCCGTTGCGGCTGGAGCTGGCGCCCTTCTTGTGTGCCATGTCAGTTCCCCGTCTCGATGCCGGTGACCTTTACCCGGGTCAGCTCCTGGCGGTGACCCTGACGGCGCTTGTACCCGGTCTTGTTCTTGTAGTGCAGGATGCGGAGCTTCGGGCCGCGCTCGTGCCCGACCACCTCGCCGGTGACCTGCCACGACGCGAGCGTGCTCGAGTCGGTCGTGACGTCGTCGCCGTCGACGACGAGCAGCGCCGGCAGGCTGACCTGGTCCCCCGGCTCCGCGTGCACGCGGTCGAGGGTGATCACGTCACCGACCGCGACCTTCTCCTGGTGGCCGCCAGCGCGGACGATCGCGTACACCGCGAACCCACTCTCTTTCTCGAACTGCACAGTCTGCTCGATAGCACAGTCGTGGTCGATCGAGGAACAGTGCCGGCGTCGGGGACAGCCAGCGGACACCCGTGCCTGCCCGGGCCGAGAACCAAGGGTATCGGACGGCCTGGAACGACGCCAAACGAGGGCGCCGGCCGGACGTCAGCCGCTCGCCGCGGCGATCATCGCGATCGCCTGGGCACCCTCGCGGCTCTTCTCGTCCTTCTGCTCCTGCTGGTCCTTCTGCTCCTGCTGTTGCTGCTTCTTCCTGCCCTTCCGGCCGCCGCCCTGCGAGCGTCCGCCGTCGCCGTTGTTGTTGCCGCCGCGCTGCTCCTGCTTCACCGGCTCGAGCGAGACGTGGATGCCACGCCCGTTGCAGCATTCGCACGGGGTGCTGAAGCTCTCCAGCAGGCCCTGGCCGATCCGCTTCCGCGTCATCTGCACCAGGCCGAGCGACGTCACCTCGGCGACCTGGTGCCGCGTGCGGTCCCTGGCGAGGCACTCGACCAGCCGCCGCAGCACGAGGTCGCGGTTGCTCTCCAGCACCATGTCGATGAAGTCGACGACGATGATGCCGCCGATGTCGCGCAGCCGCAGCTGCCGGACGATCTCCTCCGCGGCCTCGAGGTTGTTCTTGGTGACCGTCTCCTCGAGGTTGCCGCCCTGGCCGGTGAACTTGCCGGTGTTGACGTCCACGACGGTCATCGCCTCGGTGCGGTCGATGACCAGCGAGCCGCCGCTCGGCAGCCACACCTTCCGGTCGAGCGCCTTGGCGAGCTGCTCGTCGATCCGGTACTCGGCGAACGGGTCCTTGTCGGACGTCCACTTCTCGACCCGCTCGGCGAGGTGCGGCGCGACGTGCTCGATGTACGGCTCGACGACGCCCCAGGACTCTTCCCCCGCGACGACCAGCTTGGCGAAGTCCTCGTTGAAGACGTCCCTGATCACCCGGACGGTGAGGTCGGGCTCTTCGTAGAGCAGCGACGGCGCGCTCGCCGTCTTCGCCTTCTGCTGGACGGCGTCCCACTGCGCGGCGAGCCGGTTGACGTCGCGGGCGAGCTCCTCCTCGCTGGCGCCCTCGGCCGCCGTGCGGACGATGACGCCGCCGTTCTCCGGGAGCGTCTGCTTCAGCACCTGCTTGAGCCGCTCGCGCTCCTTGTCGGGGAGCTTCCTGCTGATGCCGGCGGTGCCGCTGTCCGGGGAGTAGACGAGGTAGCGGCCGGGCAGCCCGATCTGCGCGGTGAGCCGGGCGCCCTTCTGGCCGACCGGGCCCTTGGTGACCTGGACGACGACGGACTGGCCGGACTTAAGCGCGGCCTCGATCCGCTTCGGCTGCCCGCCGAGGTCGACGCCCGCGAAGTTGACCTCGCCGGCATACAGCACCGCGTTGCGGCCGCGGCCGATGTCGACGAACGCCGCCTCCATGCTCGGCAGCACGTTCTGCACCCGGCCGAGGTAGACGTTGCCGACGTAGGACTGGCCGGCGCCGCGCTC
>JAFMQP010000362.1 GCA_017354575.1 Acidothermales bacterium
CCGGACTGGTCGCGCTTCCCCCACTACTTCTAGACGAACGCGAGACCGACGGCGAAGG
The DNA here is from genome assembly GCA_017354575.1 of Acidothermales bacterium. Lineage (GTDB taxonomy): Bacteria > Actinomycetota > Actinomycetes > Streptosporangiales > WHST01 > WHST01. The sequence goes on from JAFMQP010000362.1 coordinate 59, forward strand.
CAGGAGGACGTGGAGCGCTGGCCCGGTCTCCGGAGCCGTCGCCATGATCGTCAATCGGTTGCACAACTGGACCGTTGTCTGTTACAGGCGCACGCGCTGTCGACAGCCGGAGCGGATCGGGAAGAATTACCGCTGCCATGACGGAAAGCAGCAGCGCCCGCGCCGGCGAGCACGTGCCGCTCACCGCGCCCCAGCTGCGCGCGGCCGCGGACACGTTCGCGCTGCTGTCGACGCCCACGCGGCTGCACCTGGCCTGGCTGCTCGCGCGGCACGAGTACGACGTAGGCACGCTCGCCGAGCAGACCGGCGCGACCGTCGCCGCGGTGAGCCAGCACCTGGCCAAGCTGCGTATCGCCGGACTCGTCACCTCACGGCGCGAGGGTCGCCGACAGATCTACGCCGTCGAGGACCCGCACGTCCTCATGCTGGTGGCGCAGATCTTCGACCACATCGCGCCGGACGGCTCGCTCGCCCCGGACCCGCCCACGCCACGCCACCCAGCGAAGGACACGGGTCCCGCCGAATGACCCCGCCCGGTCCGACTTCACATGGCGCGGCTCGACGTCGCGGCTCGACGTCACATGGCCGCTCCGGCACTCCACACGGCGGGCCAGGGCTTCGCAGACCCTGCAGATCGTGTGAAGCCCTGGTCGATCATGAGAACATGATCAACCAGGTCCGGCCCGGCGGGCGTGGGGATCCGGCTCGTCGTCGGGCTCGTCCTCGGCGGCCTTGCCGGCGGCGAAGCGGGCGCGGAAGTCGCGCAGCGAGTTGCGGATGCGGCCCGACGCCTGGTCCGCGAACCGGGCGCGCACCTTGTCTAGCACGACGTAGCTGATCAGCCCGCTGACCACGAGCCCGAGCAGCACGCCCAGCACGCCCTTCGCTCCCACCAGCCAGAGAATCCCCCAGCAGGCGAGGAACAGCGCGATCCGGGCGGCCGTGTACTGGACGAACGCACGCACGCTTCGAGCGTACGCCGCGCCTCGCTCAGACCGACACGGGCCGGAACATCAGCCGGGCCACCACCGCAGCGCCCGAGCCCGCAAGCAGCGCGGGCACCCCGACGAGCATGAGCAGGGTGAGGTCGGAGAGGTCCACGCCGTGGCGTACGACCCAGGCCAGCAGCGCGATCAGGAGGAAGGCGACGACGACGCCGATCACCGCCGCCACCGCCGCGCCGGCGCTCACCTTGAGACCCGAGCGCCCGGTCGGGTCCCTCGGCGCCAACCGGGCGTCGACCGCGAGCGTGATGCCGCCCGCGAGACCCGCGGCAGCCCCGTAGCAGAGCCCGAGCCCCGCGCCCGCGAGCAGCGCCTGGGCGAGCGAGAACGACGCGAACCAGACGCGCCCGGACAGCGGCAGCAGCCAGATCACCGCGCCGTAGCAGGTGCCGGAGACGGCACCGAGCATCAGGCCGATGACCGTCGCCTGCCACCAGACTCGCACGCGCACCACGTCGTGCCTCTCATCGCCGAGCGCCATGCGTCATCACGTCCGGACGCATGCGCCTGTCTGTGCAACCCTGTCCGGCGTTGGTCACAGTTCGGCCAATGGCATGTCACGTTACGTAGTTCGCGGCCGCCGTCTCACAGCCTGGACGCCGCCGCGCTCACACCGGGTCATCGGGCGCCGAGAACCTCGGCGAGAACGCCGGGCTCGACGTTGCCGCCGGAGACGATCGCGACCGTGCGACCGGGCGGCAGCTCCGCGTCGTGGTGGAACGCCGCCGCCGGCGCCACCGCTCCGCTCGGCTCGGCGACGAGGCGGTAGTCGAGCGCGAGCGTCCGCATGGCCGCCCGGATCTCGTCCTCGGTGACGGTGACGATCTCGTGCACGTAACGCTGGACGTGTGCCCACGGCAGCTCCCCCAGCCGCGACGAGCGGAGGCCGTCGGCGATCGTGCGGCGGGCGCGTCCGCCCGTCCACTCCACGAGCCGACCGGATGCCAGGCTCTCGCTCGCGTCGGCCGCGAGCTCGGGCTCGACGCCGATCACCTTCGCCTTCGGGCACAGCTCCGCGACGGCGAGCGCGACGCCGGAGATCAGCCCGCCGCCGCCGACCGGCACGAGCACGACCTCGACGTCCGGCGCGTCCTCGGCGATCTCGACGCCGACGGTGCCCTGCCCCGCGATCACGGCCTCGGCGTCGTACGGCCGGATGAGCGTCGCGCCGCGCTCGGCGGCCACCTGCTCGGCCGGCTCGATCGGTTCACCCGCCACGAAGATCAGCTCGGCGCCGAGCGCGCGCATCCCGTCGACCTTCACCGCGGGCGCGTCGTCAGGTGTCACGACGACCGCGGGCACGCCGAACGCGCGGGCCGCCCACGCGACCGCGCGGCCGTGGTTGCCGCTCGAGTGCGCGACGACGCCGGCCCGTCGCCTGCCGACGTCGAGCGCGGCCACGGCGTTGTACGCGCCGCGGAGCTTGAACGCGCCGGTGGGTTGCAGCGACTCGGGCTTGACGGCGGTCGCGCGGTCGCCGTCCCGGCTCGGCCGGACGAGCGGCGTGCGGATGACGACTTCCCTGATCCGGTCACGGGCGTCGTACACGGCGTCGAGGGAGACGAGGTCGGACACGCCGGCAGCCTATCCGGGTACCTCACATCCCCGGCGTTACGGAGGATTACACCACGCTGGCCACGATCACGGACGGAGAGACCGGACCGGACGCGGGGCGACGCTGCGTCACACTCGCGACCGCAGTTCGCCGACTGCTCGCTGGACGCTCGGCGGCAGGCGCAGACTCAGCGTCAGGAAGCCCATTCTTCAGGCTGTCCCGGGGATGAAAGGACACGAAGTGAATCCTGAAGAGCATCGACTGCTCACCGCAGCGGAGGTGGCGGACCTGTTCCGTGTCGACCCTCGCACGGTCACGCGGTGGGCGCTGTCCGGGCGGCTGGAGAGCATCCGCACGCCCGGCGGGCACCGCCGCTTCTCCGAGAAGTACGTGCGCGACCTGCTCCGCGGGGAGGGCGCACCCGAGGCGTCGGCGGCCAGCGCGGCGAGCTGAACCAGGACGCCTGGATCAGGCGTAGGAGTGGAAGCCGACGATCCAGATGTTCACCACGAAATAGTTGACCAGGATCCCTGCGAACGCGAGCAATGCGATCACCGCGGCACGGCGCCCCCGCCAACCCGCGGTGACGCGGGCGTGCAGGTAACCGGCGTACATCACCCAGATGATGAACGACCAGGTCTCCTTGGGATCCCAGCCCCAGTACCTGCCCCACGCGGCCTCCGCCCAGATCGCGCCCGCGACGACGGCGAAGGTCCAGATCGGGAAACCGACCGCGAGGACCCGGTAGGCGAGCTTGTCGAGCACCTCGGGTGCGGGCAGCCGGCGGATCAGGCCGGACGAGCTCGTCGGCGCTCCGGCGGCGAGCCGGTTGTTGTGGCGTTCGGCGAACAGGTACAGCGCCGACAGCACGGTGCCGACGGTGAACAGACCGGTGGCGATCATCGCCGCGGTCACGTGGATCGCGATCCAGTACGAGTGCAGCGCCGGCACCAGCGGGCCCGCGCTCTTGTACAGCACGGCGCCGTCGACACCCAGGCCGAGGACGACGAGCACCAGCAGGTACAGGCCGAGGAACCGGACGTTGCGGCGCAGCAGGATCGCCAGGTACGTGGTCACCGCCGCGTAGCACAGCATCGA
>JAFMQP010000097.1 GCA_017354575.1 Acidothermales bacterium
TCTCGTTCCAGCAGGTGGAGGACTACGCCCCACCGCGTTGGCCGACCCAGCAGATGCCGCAGCAGATGCACCTCGACGTGAGCGTCGACGACCTCGACGCGGCCGAGGCGGCGGTCCTCGACCTGGGCGCGACCAAGCACGAGCACCAGCCCGGCACGACGTTCCGGGTCTTCCTCGACCCGGCCGGTCACCCGTTCTGTCTCTGCGTCGACTGAGCGGAGCCGACGTGGACGTCAACCCGTTACGGTCACGATCTCCGCCTCGGCGGGCACCCACGGCACCTCGCCGACGCCGCCGGACGGCCGCCGGAACGCGAGCGGCAGACCTCGGGCGGTGGGCCAGTCGGTCGAGGCCGTGACCTGTACGTGGACGTGCGGGTCGGTGCTGTTGCCGGAGTTGCCGCACTCGCCGACGGGCTCGCCGGGCGCGACGCCGTCTCCCGGCGCGACCCTGACGGAACCGCGGCGAAGGTGGGCGAGGAGGACGAACGCGCCCTGACGGCCGAGGCCGATGACGACATGGTTGCCCGCGACCGGGGCAGGGCCGGCACGGACGCGCTTCGCCTGGCCGAGCGCGTAGGTCAGGAGCGCGAGCTGCGACCGGCGCGCCTCGTGGTCCGGCTCGCCGTCGTGGGTCAGCACCACGACGCCGGTGGCCGGCGTCAGGACGGGCAGCCCGAAGCCTTGGCAGCGTTCCGGCCGCTCGGTGGCGAGCAGTGCGCGCCAGCTGCGCGGCGCGGAGCGCCCGTGCTCGTCCACGGCGACGAAGTCGATCGCGTAGGTCACGCCGAACAGGTGCGTCCCGTGGCTGGGGACCCGCCGTGCCGGGCTGTTCTCCACCCGCCACCGCCCGTGGAACGGGAAGTCGAGGAGTACGGCGTCGGCCTCAGGCAGCGTCTTCCTCCTGCCACATCGACTCCGCGACGGCGACGAGCCGTTCGTCCAGCAGCCGGTCGATGCGCACCATGGCGCCCCGCCACTGCAGGCTGTCGGACGGGAACCTGCCCTTGTTCTCCCGGACGCGACGGAGCTCCGCGTCGACGACGTGCAACGGACGGGACGGTAGTGCGTACATCCCACCTGTCTAACCAGGAAGAAGGGGAAGCAACGCCTCGGTGGTTCGATGTGACGACTGCGACATCCGGGCCCGCTCGTACGCGGCACGACGTCGCCGGCAGGAGTAGCTTTCGGTCTGTCTGCCGGACGTCGTCCCGTGGAGGCCTCGATGAGCCAGCCTGCCGCCGATATCCCCGTCGTCGCGGACATACCGCGCCGCCGCCGGGCGCTCGAGGAACGGCACGGGCCGTGGCGACCGCGCCGCCTCTCCGAGATGCTCGACGCCGTCGCCGACGAGTACGCCCACCGCCCGTACGTCATCGCGGAGTCGCGCACGTACACCTACGGCGAGCTCCGCGACTGGTCGCGGCGGGTCGCCCGCGGGCTCGTCGCCGCCGGCATCGGCCCGGGCGACCACGTCGCGCTCGTGGCGCCGAACTGGCCGGAGACGGTCGCCGTCCGGTTCGGCATCGCCCGCGCGGGCGCCGTCGCGGTGCCGGTCAACTTCCAGCTCCGCGCCGAGGAGCTCGCGTACATCCTGCAGCAGTCCCGCGCCGTGGCCGTCGTGACGATGGAGGAGTTCCGCGGCATCGACGCGCTCGACGCGCTCGACCGGATCGTGCCGGACTGGGAACGCGGCCGTGCCGTCAACCTGCCCGACCTCCGGTTCGTGGCGACGGTCCCGGCGGACGGCGGTGCGTCCCGCCGCCCGGGCGCGACGACGCTCGCCGACCTCGAACGCGGGCCCGACGACGCGCTCGACGCCGAGCTCGCGCGGCGCGCGGAGGCGATGGACCCCCGCGACACGGCCACGATCTTCTACACGTCCGGCACGACCGGGCACCCCAAGGGCGTGCTGTCCACCCACGACATGGAGCTGCGCAGCGCGTACGCGTCGGCGTACACCCGGGGCTTCGAGGACGGCCGGCGGATCGCGTTCGCGCTTCCGCTGCACCACGTGTTCGCCTACATCGAGGGCCTGCTCGCGTCGATGTTCGCCGCCGGCAGCGTCGTCATGCAGGCCGCGTTCGACCCGCGCGCGTCGCTCGAGGCGGTCGCGAGGCACGGCGTCGGCGAGCTGCTGTACGTGCCGACGATGAGCCTGGCCGTGGTCGACGCCGCGCGCGCCGGCGACTACGACGTGTCCACCCTGCACTCGGTGATGTCGGCGGCGCAGTCCGCGCCGGCGCGGCTCTGGCACGACCTGCGCGAGGTGCTCGGGCTGGAGCAACTGGTGACGGCGTACGGCATGACCGAGACGTCCGCGGCCACGACCTACACGATGCCCGGCGACCCGGTGGAGCTGCTGGTCGAGACGGTCGGGCGGCCCAAGCCCGGCGGCGTCGCCGGTGACCCCGAGCTTTCCGGCCTGGTGGCCGTGTACAAGGCGGTCGACCCGGACGGCGGCGGCGACCTGCCGCAGGGGCAGCCGGGCGAGCTGGTGACGCGCGGCCCGATCGTCGGGCGCGGCTACTACGGCAAGGCGGCGGAGACCGCGGCCGCGATCCTGCCCGGCGGCTGGCTGCGTTCCGGCGACCTCGGCTACGTGCGCGACGACGGCTACCTGGTGCTCACCGGGCGCAGCAAGGAGCTGTACAAGTGCGGCGGCGAGCTGGTGATGCCCACCGAGGTCGAGGACCGGCTGACCCGCCGCAGTGACGTGCACCAGGCGTACGTCGTCGGCGTGCCGGACGAGCGGATGGGCGAGGTCGGCTGCGCGTGGGTCGTGCCCGCCGAGGACGCGAAACCGGACGCCGACGAGCTGATCGCGTACTGCCGCGACCAGCTCGCCCGGTTCAAGGCCCCCAGGTACGTGTTGTTCGCCGCCGCCGAGGAGCTGCCGCTGACGGCGTCGGGGAAGGTGCAGAAGTTCAAGCTCGCCCAGCGCGCGGTCGCCGAGCTCGGGCTGGACGGCTCAGACGCGTAGCACGACCCGGCCGACGACGGCGCGGCTCGCCAGCAGCTCGAGACCCGCCACCGCCTCGTCGAACGGCAGCTCGCGGTGCACCTGCGGCACGAGCGAGCCCGACTCCCACAGTGCGACGACCTCGTCGTGCACCGCGCGCAGCAGTCGCGGGTTCCGGCGGCGGTAGGCCGCGCCGTGCAGGCCCATCACCGCGTAGTTCTTCAGCAGCACGTGGTTGAGCGGCACGGACGGGATCGCGCCGGCGGTGAAACCCACCGTCACGATCCGGCCCTCGAACGCCGTCGCCCGGCGCAGCGCGTCGAACGCCGGACCGCCGACGTTGTCCACGACGACGTCCGCGCCCCGGCCGTCCGTGGCAGCTCGCAGCTGTGCCGTGACGTCGGGATCGGCGGCGAGATCGACCACGGCGTCCGCCCCGAGCGCTCGGCACGCCGCAGCCTTGTGCGCGCCGGTGACGACGCCGACCACGTGTGCGCCGGCCAGCCGGGCGAGCTGGACGACCGCCGAGCCGACGCCGCCGGTGGCGCCGGTGACGACGACGGTCTCGCCGGGGCTCACGCGCGTCCGGTGGTGCAGGGCCAGATGTGCCGTGACCGACGCGATGTGCAGAACGGCGGCGGTCGTGAGGTCGGCGTCGTCGGGCAACGGGTAGAGCTGCTCGTCGGGGACGGTGAGCGACTCCCGCATCGCGCCGTCCGGCAGCTCGGGTATCACGACGACGCGCCGGCCGGCGCGCAGCGTGGAGCCAGGCCCGGTTTCGACGACCATCCCCGCGGCCTCGTAGCCGGGGGAGAACGGCAGCGGCGGGCGTTCCTGGTAGTCGCCCGCGCACAGCAGCAGGTCGGGGAAGTTCAGGCCGACCGCCGCGACCTCCACCCGGGCCTCGCCGGCGCCCGGGGTCCGTGCCGGGACGGTGTCGAGGCGGAGCGCCTCGCGCGGCGTGCCGAGCCGGTGCACCTGCCATCCTCGAACGCCCTGCACGTCGCGAAGCCTAGACTTCAGGAATGTCAGCAGACGGTGGCCCCCCTGGCGCGGCTGCGGTGGGGGTGGGGCTCGCCGTACCCGAGGACGTGGTCGCGAACGCGGAGATCGCCGCGCGTCTCGGCGTAGACGAGGACTGGCTGCGGTCCCGTACCGGCACGCGCGTACGCCATGTCGCGCGGCGGGAGCAGCGTCTCGAGGCGTTCGCCGCGGACGCCGCGGCGGCCGCGTTGCGCGACGCGGGTGTCGAGCCCGGGGCCGTCGACCTCGTCCTCGTCGGCACGACGAGCGCGGAGGAGATGAGCCCGCACGCGGCTCCGCTGGTCGCGGCGGCGATCGGCGCCGAGCGTGCCGGTGGCGTCGACATCAGCGCTGCGTGTACTGGATTCCTGTCCGGCCTCGCGTTGGGGACCGCGATGATCGAGACGGGCCGCGCGGGCACCGTCGTGGTGGTGGGCGCGGACCTGCTCACGCGTTACCTCGACCCGGACGACCGCGGTTCGGCGATGCTGTTCGGCGACGGCGCGGGCGCGGTCGTGCTCACCGCCGCCGACGGGCCGTCGCGGGTCGGACCGGTGTCGATGCACTCGGACGGCTCGCGGCGCGACCTCATCCGGCTGCGGCGCGACGAGCCGCTGATCCGGATGGACGGGCCCACCGTCTACCGGTACGCGGTCCGCCTCATGGTCGAGGTGACGCACGAGGTTCTCGACGCGGCCGGCCTCGGAGTCGACGACATCGACCTGTTCGTCTACCACCAGGCGAACACGCGCATCATCGACGCCGTGGGCAAGCGGCTCGGTCTCGACGCCGCCAAGGTCGTCGACGTGGTGGGGGAGTTCGCGAACACGTCCGCCGCGTCCCTGCCGATCGCCCTCGCCCGCGCCGCCGCGCAGGGGCGCCTACGTGCAGGAGACCGAGTGCTGCTCGCGGCGTTCGGCGCCGGCATGGTCTGGAGTGGTGGCGTACTGCGGTGGGGCCGCGGTTAGGCAAGCGGGGCGACCGCCATCGCCTGCAGCCGTTCGGGCTCGGCGATCGCGTCGATCTCGAGGATCCTTCCGCCGGCGATCGAGAAGCCGATCACCGAGACCGTGCTGCCTCTCAGCGTCGCCACCATGCCGGCGGCGCCGTTGACGAGAGCGGGCCGCAGCAGCATGCCCGGGCGGGAGAGCAGCGGACGCAGCCCGCTTTCCGCCTGCCGGCTGACCGCTTCCCGCCCGCGGAGCGCGCGCGAGGCGGTGGCGTAGCGCACGCCTCCGTCGATGCGCAGCACGACGTCGGGGTCGAGCAGCCCGACGAGGGCGTCGAAGTCGCCACCGCGTGCGGCGGCGAAGAACGCGTCCACCACCTCCCGCTGCCTCGTGAGGTCGTCCGGACGCGGCACGGCCGCGCCCTTCACCCGGCGCCGTGCTCTGCTGGCGAGCTGTCGCACCGCCGCGGGGGTGCGCTCCATCATCGACGCGACCTCCTCGAAGGGCAGGTCGAACGTGTCGTGCAGCACGAACGCCAGCCGCTCAGCGGGCGTGAGCGTGTCCAGCACGACGAGCAGGGCCAGGCCGACGGAGTCGGCGAGCAACGCGTCCTCCTCCGGCTGCGACCCGGGGATCCGGACCACGGGGTCGGGCACGTGCGAGTCGAGGGACGACTCGCGCCGGGTCCTGCGCGACCGCAGCATGTTCAGGCAGACCCGGGCCACGATCGTCGTCAGCCAGCCGCCGAGGTTCTCCACCCGTTCCGGGTCCGACCGGCTGACCCGCAGCCAGGCGTCCTGGACCGCGTCGTCCGCCTCGGCGTGCGAGCCCAGCATCCGGTACGCCACCGTCCGCAGGTGACCCCGGTGCTCCTCGAAGCGCTCCGCCAGCCACTCGTCCTCGCCCACGCGTCACATCCTCCCGTCCCGACGTGTCGTACCGGTGACCCCGTCGGAGTGTCCGATGTGACACCGGAAGGAGAACGGCATGCGAGTCCTGGTCGTGGGAGCGACCGGTGCGTTGGGCACCCGGCTCGTTCCCCAGCTGCGCGACGCCGGGCACGAGGTGATCGGCACGTCGCGATCGGCGGCGCGGGCCGAGCGCATGGACGCCCTCGGCGCACGTCCGGTCGTCCTCGACGTGCTGGACCCGGAGGCGACCCGCACGGTGGTCGCGGCCGCGCGGCCGGACGCGGTCGTCTACCAGGCGACGGCCCTTGCGGGCGCACAGTTCGGGCGCAGCCTCGACCGCACGTTCGGCCCGACGAACCGGCTGCGCACCGAAGGCCTCGACAGTCTGCTGGCCGCGGCGCGCGCGGCAGGTGTGCGGCGGTTCGTCGCGCAGAGCTTCGCCCCGTACCGGTACGCGCACGAGGGCGGCTGGGTCAAGACGGAGGACGACCCGCTCGACCGTGACCCGCCCGCCTCAGCGCGGCAGACCTTCGAGGCGATGGCCCATCTCGACGTGGCCGTCACCGCGGCGGGCGGGATCGCGTTGCGGTACGGCGGTTTCTACGGACCCGGCGACGAGGGCGTGGTCGGGCCGGTGCGCAGGCGCCGGAACCCGATCGTCGGCGGCGGGGACGGCGTGATGTCGTTCGTCCATCTCGACGACGCCGCCGCGGCCACCGTGCTTGCGCTCGACCACGACGGCCCGGCCGTCTACAACGTCGTCGACGACGAACCGGCACCGATGCGCGACTGGTTACCGGTACTCGCCGACGCCGCCGGAGCCAAGCGACCGTTCCACGTCCCCACGTGGCTCGCCCGGCTCGTCGCGGGCAGCGGGCTGGCGATGATGACCGAGGCCCGTGGCTGCTCCAACGCCAAGGCCAAGCGGGAGCTCGGCTGGTCGTTGCGCTACCCGAGTTGGCGCAAGGGTTTCGTCGCCGCCTACGGCCGCCCGGCTCCACTCGACGGCGTGCCACGCTCATGACGCGGAACCCCCACGGCAGGTCGCGTGCGGTGTTGCGCTCGGCTGAGCCCACCGACGGCAGGATCCTGTCGGCCGCCGACGAAACGCAGCGCCGCGGACGTGCGGTCGTTGACGCCGAGCTTCGCGTAGGCGTGCTCGAGGTGCTTCTGGATGGTGCGGACACTCACGTCGAGGCGGTGGCCGATCGCGCGGTCGGTGCAGCCCTCGGCGACGAGCGCGAGTACCTGGCGTTCGCGCGCGCTGAGCCGGAACGGGTCAGGTCGCCGTGGCTCGGTGAGGTACGGACGGACGAGCGCGAGCACCGCGGGCTCGTTGAAGTCGACGAGTTCGGCCAGGCCGGGCCAGAGTACGTGTTCGCGTTCCTCCGGGCTCATCGCCCGTTCGGCCGCGGCGACCGTGGCGAGCAGCCGCTGCAGCTGCGCGCGTTCCACCATCCGCGCCACACCCCCACGCACCCCGGGCGTGCTGACACGGTAGGTCCGCCGACGGGACGGACGCGCCCACGGCCAGCATGCCGGCGCGGGTACGTAACAGTACGTATCGACCGGGCCGTTGGGTTTCTGCGTTGATGACCATGCGGACCCGTTGTGCGAACAAGGGAACCAGGACATGTCGCGATGATGGTCGACTGCAGGGATCTGCCGAGCGAGTCGAACTGCTCGCTCATGATCGAGGGGACGGCCGACGAGGTCGTGCGGGCCGCGGTGCAGCACGCGGTCGACGCGCACGGGCACGAGGACACGCCGGAGCTCCGTGAGGGGATCAGTGGCTCGTTGCGCGAGGTGACGGAGGCGCCGACGAACGAGGGCGCGTTCGTCCAGCTGATCGAGTTCAGGACGGACAAGGAGAGGCTTGCCGAGGGTCAGGCGGCCATGGACAGGTACGAGGCGGAGATCGGCTCGGCGCACACGGTCAGGTGGGCCGTGATGGGTGCCGACCGCGACACCCCGGACACCTACGTGCAGATCGTCGAGTTCCCGAGCTACGGACAGGCGATGGCGAACTCCGGCCACCCGGCGACGCGTGCGCTCTCCGAGCAGTTGCGCAAGCTCACCGACGGCGAGCCGGTGTTCCGTAACCTCGACGTCGTGCAGGCACGGGCGAGCTGACCTGACCGACGGCTTCCAGCAGAGAGGGCACCGCGGGCCTACACCGCGGTGCCCTCGGCTGTCCCACAATGTGGGCCCTCGATAACGGTATCGCTGCAGAGCGTGTGTCCGGATGTGCCCCGGCCGAGCGCGGTCGATACGGTGAAGGCGAACTGGTCGTGACGACGTGGTGACGACCCGCGTGTGACCGTCGCGCCGCGCGTATCGCTGTTTTTGCGGGTCGGACGTCGAGTGGCATGCTGTTGCCCAAGTCACAACCTGTTGCGTGTAACGCAACTGCCTCCACAGTGAAACCAGGGAGGACATGTGATCGAGGCTCGTGGCGTCACCAAGGTCTTCGGGCTTTCGGACCAGAAGGCGGCGCAACGCCTGGCGGACGGTGCCGCCGGCAGAGAGGCGCTCGCCGCCGACGGCGGCGTGCTGGCGGTCGACGACGTGTCGTTCACGGTCGAGACCGGCGAACTGTTCGTCATCATGGGCCTGTCCGGGTCGGGGAAGTCGACACTGATCCGGATGGTCAACCGGCTGATCGAGCCGACCTCGGGCACCGTCCTCATCGACGGCGACGACGTCGGCAAGATGAGCGACAAGGCGCTGCGGTCGCTGCGCAACATGCGCGTGAACATGGTGTTCCAGCACTTCGCGCTGTTCCCGCACCGCAGCATCCGCGACAACGTCGCGTACGGGCTGAAGACGCGCGGCGAGGCGTCGCGCAAACGGGTGGAGAAGGCGAACCGCGCGCTCGAGCAGGTCGGCCTGGGGCACCGCGGCGACGCGTTCCCCGACGAGCTGTCCGGCGGGCAGCAGCAGCGCGTCGGCCTGGCGCGTGCGCTCGCCACCGACGCGGACGTGTTGCTGATGGACGAGCCGTTCAGCGCACTCGACCCGTTGATCCGCAGGGACATGCAGAACCTGTTGCTCGCCTTGCAGGGCGAGTTCCGCAAGACGATCCTGTTCGTCACGCACGACCTCAACGAGGCCATGCGGATCGGCGACCGCATCATGGTGATGAAGGACGGCCGCAGCGTGCAGATGGGCACCGGGCCGGAGATCCTCGCCGACCCGGCCACCGACTACGTACGCGAGTTCGTCGCCGACGTCGACCGCACCCGCGTCATCACCGCCGCGACGATCATGCGCGAGCCGCTCGTCGTCGCGACCGCCGACGAGTCGCCGCGGCAGGCGTTGAAGAAGCTGGAGGGCGTCGAGGCGTCCGGGCTGTACGTCCTCGACGCCGACCAGCACGTGCTCGGCGTCGCGAAGGACGAGGCGCTCGCCCGTGCCGCGGGTTCGGGCAAGGACCTGAAGTCCGTGCTCGTGGACGACTACGAGTCGGTCACCGAGGACACGCCGATGGTGCAGTTCGCGCACCTGTCCGGCAACCATCCGGTACCGCTCGGTGTGCTCGACGCCGAGGGCCGGCTGCAGGGCGTCGTCCCGCGGGCCGCGATCCTCGCCGCGATCTCGGGTGACAACGGCACCGAGGCCGGCGAGACGAGCACGGAGGGCGGGGAGAAGGTGACCGAGAATGCCTGAGCTGCCGAGGATTCCGGTCGGCAAGGTGATCGCCGACGTCATCAGCTGGCTGACCACGCACTGGAGCGTCTTCTTCGACGGGATCTCCAGCATCCTCGTCGCCTTCGGGAACGCGATCTACTACGTCCTCTCGCTGCCGCACCCGTACGTGCTCACGCTGATATTCGCCGCGCTGGCCCTGCTCGTCACCCGGCGGCCCGGCCTGCCGATCTTCACCGTGATCGCGTTCCTGCTCATCGACAGCATGCAGCTGTGGGACGCGATGCTGAACACCCTGGCGATCGTCGTCGCCGCCGCGCTCATCGCGATCGTCATCGGCATACCGCTGGGGATCTGGGCGGCCCGGTCGACGTCGGTGAGCGTGACGGTCCGCCCGGTGCTGGACTTCATGCAGACGCTGCCGGTGTTCGTCTACCTGCTGCCGGCGGTGTTCTTCTTCGGCATCGGCATCGCGCCGGGCATCGTGGCCACCATCGTGTTCGCGGTGCCACCGGCGGTGCGCCTCACCGAGCTCGGCATCCGGCAGGTCGACCGCGAGGTCGTCGAGGCCGCGCGGGCGTTCGGCGCACGGCCGATGCAGGTGCTGCGCGAGGTGCAGCTGCCGCTCGCGATGCCGACGATCATGGCCGGCGTCAACCAGGTCATCATGTTGGCGCTGTCCATGGTGGTGGTCGCCGGCCTCGTCGGGGCCCCGGGTCTCGCGCAGGCCGTCGTCGCGTCCACCCAGAGCCTCAACGTCGCAGGCGGGTTCGAGGGCGGCATCGCCGTCGTCATCCTCGCCGTCTACCTGGACCGGCTGACCGGTGGACTCGGCGAAAGGAGAAGGCGTCGCGGCCGGAAACGCAGGGGACGCCGGGCCGGACAGGTACCTCCCGAAGAGGCGGAAGTCGAGCGGGAGAACACGAGGCAGCCAGTAGCGCCCGTCGCGTGACGGCGTCGCTGCCTATGGATAGTCGAAAACACCAGGGAGAGATTGTTGTGCGAACTGGAAGAGTGTGGCGTGCGATCACGGCCGTGGCCGTGGCCGCCGTCATGGCGATAGCCGCGGCAGGCTGTAACAGCGGCGGAGGCAAGAGCCTCGGCGGCGGGGGCGGCGGGGGCGGCTCCGGCTCGAAGCAGGTCACCATC
>JAFMQP010000098.1 GCA_017354575.1 Acidothermales bacterium
GCCGGGCAGCTGCGCGATCTCAAGGGATTCGGCGAGAAGACCGAGGAGAACATCAGGCACGGCATCGCGCTGATGCAACAGCACGGTGGACGCGTGCACATCGACGTCGCCACCGAGCTTGCGGAGGAGGTCGTGCGCGCGCTCTCCGCGGTCACCGGATGCCGGCAGTGCGCGTACGCGGGTTCGTTGCGACGGATGCGCGAGACGATAGGCGACATCGACGTCCTGGCGGCATCCGACGAGTCGGCACCGCTGATGGACACGTTCGCGCGACTGCCGATGGTCACCGAGGTGATCGCGCGCGGCGAGACCAAGACGTCGGTGCGGACGAGCAAGGACCTGCAGGTCGACCTGCGCGTGGTGCCGCAGGCGGTCTGGGGTGCGGCCCTGCAGTACTTCACTGGGTCGAAGGAACACAACGTGCGCGTCCGCGAGATCGCCGTGCGCAAGAGGCTCAAGCTCTCCGAGTACGGGTTGTTCGACGCTGACTCGGGTGACCTGGTCGTCTCGAAGACGGAGGCCGAGGTCTACGAACGCCTTGGCCTGCAATGGATTCCGCCGACGCTGCGAGAGGACCGTGGCGAGGTCGCGGCGGCGGCGAGAGGCGGGCTGCCGCGGCTGGTCGAGGTGGACGACATGCGCGGAGACCTGCACACGCACACCGATCTCACCGACGGCGTCTCGTCGCTGGAGGACATGGTGGCGACGGCGGCGGAACGCGGCTACGCGTACTACGCCGTCACCGACCACGCGCCCAACCTCTACATGCAACGCATGTCGGACGAGAAGATGCTCGCACAGCGCGAGGAGCTACTGCGCCTGGCCGAACGGTACCCGTCCATGGCACTGCTGCACGGCACCGAGCTGAACATCGACCCGGAGGGCGGGGTCGACTGGCTGCCGGAGTTCCTCGCCGGCTTCGACATCTGCGTCGCGTCCGTGCACTCGCACTTCACCCAGAGCCGCGACGAGATGACCCGTCGGGTCGTTCGCGCGTGCGAGAACCCGTACGTCAACGTCATCGGCCACCTGACCGCGCGGCAGATCGGCAGGCGGCCGCCGGTCGACCTCGACCTCGACGCGGTGTTCGAGGCGTGCGCCCGCACCGGCACCGCGCTCGAGGTGAACGCGCACCCGCACCGCCTCGACCTGCGTGACGAGCACATCGGCTGGGCGAGACGGTACGGCGTCAGGTTCGCGATCGACACCGACGCACACGCCCTCGGCCACCTGGACCTCATGCGTTACGGCGTCGGCACCGCCCAGCGCGGCTGGCTCACCGCCGACGACGTCATCAACACCTGGCCGCTGGAGAAGCTGCGCACCTTCCTTCGCAAGGGCCGCTGACGTGGTGCGGGTGACACTCGCCGTGCGGAGTCCCGGTTGATCACGTTAACGTGATCAACTCGGGGCTGTCGGGCAAGGAGGGACGTGGTGGTGCGGACGACGGCGAACGGCGCGGAAGCCGTTGCGGGCGCTCATATCCCGCGATTGCGTACCGCGCCGGCGAAGGCCGCGGGAGACGCGCGTTGACGCCGCGGCAGGTCGGCCGCGTCGTGCGAGCAAGGATCCGGGTGCTGCGCGCTGAGGCGGGCGGCGGGATCGCGATGTCGTTCGCACCGCTCACGCACCGCACGTGCGTGCTCGTCGAGCTGGAGTCCGACGACGGCGTCGTGGGTCACGGCGAGAGCTGGGTGAACTACCCTGCCTGGGCACACGAGGAGCGCGTCGCAACGCTTCGCGACGGCGTCCTGCCGCTGGTGCTCGGGCGGCACGCGAGCGACGTGCGCGGCGTGCAGGCCGAACTGGCCGCGACGCTCGACCCGCTCGGCCGGCAGTGGGGTGCGCCGGGGCCGATCCGGCAGGCCCTCAGCGGCGTCGACATCGCGCTGTGGGACCTGTGGGGCCGGACGACCGGCCGGTCGATCGCGGAGCTCGCAGGCGGCCGCACACGCGACGAGATCGCCGTCTATGCCAGCAGTCTCGGGCCGTCGGACGTTACGCGGCAGGCGGCCGCGTGCCGTGACGCGGGTCACCGGGCCGTCAAGGTCAAGGTCGGCTTCGGCCGGGAGAACGACGAACGCGCCCTGCTCGACGCGAGGAACGTCCTCGGCGACGTCGCCCTGTACGCCGACGCGAACCAGGCATGGTCGCTCGACGAGGCGGTCGGCCTGGCGGCGATGCTCCGCGAGCACGGCATCGTGTGGTTGGAGGAACCGGTCCGCGGCGACCGCGTCACCGACCTCGAGCGGCTGCACCAGCGCACCGGGATGGCGATCGCGACGGGTGAGAACGTGTACGGCATCGACGCGTTCCGCACCGTGGTCGACTCGCCGGGCGTCGCGGTGGTCCAGCCGGATCTCACCAAGGCAGGCGGCGTCACCGAGGCACTCGAGGTGTGCGCGCTGGCGCGGCGGACCGGCACCGTCGTGAACCCGCACCTGTACGGCGGCGCGGTCGGTTACGCCGCCACCTTGCAGCTCGCCGCCCACGCGGCCGTCGTCGGCACCGTCGAGTACGACATACGCGACAACCCGCTGCGTGACCCGCTGCTTCGCGACCCGCCCACGCCGCGGGACGGCGCCGTCGCCCTGCCGTCCGGGCCCGGTATCGGCGTCGACCTCGACGCGGACGCGGCCGACGGGCGTACACTGTCGGTGATGACGGTAGCGTGACCTCGGTGACCCGCACCCAGAGCTTCGACGACGATCTCCGTCTCGCGCACGTTCTCGCCGACGGCGCGGACTCGATCACGACGACCAGGTTCCGGGCGGTCGACCTCCAGGTCGACACCAAGCCCGACCTCACGCCGGTGAGCGACGCGGACACCGCCGTCGAAGAGGCGATCCGCAGCACCCTGGGCCGGGTGCGCTCACGCGACGCGATGCTCGGTGAGGAGTACGGCCGGCTGGGCGACGGGCTGCGCTGCTGGGTGGTCGACCCGATCGACGGCACGAAGAACTACGTCCGGGGCGTACCGGTGTGGGCGACGCTGATCGCGCTGCTGTACGGCGAGGAGGTCGTCGTCGGCCTCGTCTCCGCGCCCGCGCTCGGGCGGCGCTGGTGGGCCGCGAAGGGCAGCGGCACGTGGACCGGCAAGAACCTCGCGGGCGCCACCCGCTGCGCGGTGTCGAAGGTCGGCTCGCTCGCCGACGCGTCGTTGTCGTACTCGAGCCTCGGGGGATGGCGGGAACGCGGCATGCAGGCGAAGTTCCTCGACCTCGGCGAGAAGGTGTGGCGCACCAGGGCGTACGGCGACTTCTGGTCGTACGCCCTGGTCGCCGAGGGCGCGGTCGACATCGCGGCGGAGCCAGAGGCGTCGCTGTGGGACCTCGCCGCGCTCGCGATCCTCGTCGAGGAGGCGGGCGGCAAGTTCACCGGCCTGGACGGCACTCCCGGACCGCACTCGGGCGACGCCGTCGCCACCAACGGCCAGCTCCACAGCGAGGTGCTGGCCGGCCTGACCGACACCGCTCAGCTGTTCTGACGGAGCTCGCGCGGGTACCGCTACTTCATCGCCTGGAACATCCAGGACTGCTTCTCCAACTCGGCCGTCGCCTGGATGAGCAGATCCTGCGTGACGGGGTCCGGCTCGTCGGTGGCGGCTATGCGGTCACGCATCCGCTCGATCACCCAGCCGAGCGCCGCGACGATCCCCGCGACGGCGTCGTCGTCTTTCAGCCAGCCGGCGTGCACCTGCGGGAAGCCGCTCTCGCCCGCGACCGTGTCCGCCCTGCCGTCCGGGCTGACGCCGAGCGCGGCGGCGCGCTCCGCGACGTCGTCCGTGTACTGCCTCGCCGCGGTCACGACCTCGTCGAGCTGCAGGTGGACGCTGCGGAACCGCTTACCGACGAGGTTCCAGTGCGCCTGCTTCGCGGCGAGGGTCAGGTTGATCAGGTCGACGAGCGAACCCTGCAGCGCCTCCCCCGTCGTCTTCGTGGCCTTGGTGTTGAGCGGGCCGTTGACCGGCGTCATCGATACCTCCCTGGTGTCGTCGTCACGCGACGACTACCCGGGCCACGCGGTCGCTAACGTCACGGCGACATCTGCAGGACCGTCTGACCCGAGGGGGTCCGGACCTCCACCGACGCGATGTCGGGGATCTGCCAGGACGTGCCGGCCTCGAGCTTGGCGTCCTTGCCGGGCATGAGGTTCCAGCTGCCGAGCTGCTCGACGTCGCCCTGCTTGTCGACGACGACCATCGTGTACACGTGCTTACCGCCGTCGAAGTCGTGCTGGTACATGCAGTGCATGTTGATCCGGGTGCCCCACGCGACCTCGTGCAGGCCGACGGTCGCGAACACCGGCGCGGCGCGCTGCGGCGTCATCGTCACGGTCGGGATGGCCACCGGCTGCTGGGTGCCGGACGGGCGCAGTGTCACGGCGAGCACCAGCGCGAGGCAGGCCGCCGCCGCGAGGCCGGCCGCACCGATCGCCGTCCACCGGGTACGGCGCCGCTCCCGCCGGACCCGGCGCAGCAGCGAGAGGATCAACGACGACGGCGGGCCGGAGTCGCCGTCGGTGACGGTGACCATGTCCTCGGGCACCTTGGCGAGCAGGCCGGGCATGCCGGCCAGCTCGCGTACCGAACGCGCGCACTCGTCACACTCGTGCAGGTGCCGTTCGAACTCCTGCCGGTCCTGTGCCGAGAGCGCACCGATGACGTAGGCGGCGTCGTAGGAGGCGAACCGGTCCTCGGTCATGTCGTCACCCCCAATTCCTCCATTGCGAGCCGCAGGGCGCGCAATGCGTAGTGCAGCCGCGACTTCACCGTCCCCTCCGGAATGCTCAGCCGGCCTGCCGCCTCGGCGACGGACATGCCGCGGTAGTAACACTCGACGACCACCTCCCGGTGCGGCACGGAGAGGCGGTCGAGCGCCTCGGCCACCAGGAATGCCGTCATCGTCCGCTCGGTCTCGTCGTCCTCGGCCACGTACCTGCTGGTGCCGGGCAGCTCTGCCACCGGCACCTCGCGTCGCGACCGTGCCGTACGCCAGTCGTCGATGACGATGCGCCGTGCGACCGTGAACAGCCACGACCGCGCGGAGCCGGCCCGGTCGAGTACATGGGGGCTGCGCCAGGCCCGCAGCAGCGTCTCCTGCACCACGTCCTCGGCCCGGCCCCGGTCGCCGGCGGTGAGCCGTAGGGCGTACGCCCAGAGCGCCGCCGCGTGCTCGTCGTGCAGCGTGCGCATCAGCTCGGCCTGGCTGTCGGCCACCCCCACCCGCCTTTCGACCTCAGCGTACGGCCGCGATCCCGTCAGCGTCGGCGTCTCCCCGCACGAACCAGCAGGACGAGCCCGCCGACCAGCGCGACGATGTCACCGATCATCGCAAGGACCTCCGTCAGGTACCACGTCGTCTCGCGTACACCGAGCAGTCCGACCGTGCGGGCCACCAGGAACGCGGCCAGTGTCAGCGCGCCGAAGCCGACCGCGCCGAGCGGCGGCAGCCAGTGCCGCCAGACCAGCACGGCGACGGCGATCCCGAGGCCACCGACGGCGTTCAGCAGGAACAACGGGCCGACGATGGAGTACGCCGACATCCCGTCGAAGTACAGGACGAAGTGGATGACGGCCGAGAGCAGGACGCCGGCGAACGTGACGATCCTGACGGGGAGGTCCCCTGCGGACGCCGCGTGGGTGGCGCCGCCGGCCGTGCCCTCGGGTGCCAGGCGGTTCACGGGCTGTAGTCTCATCGTGCTCTCCCTCCGCTGGAGACGGCCTCGTGGGTGAATACGGAGAGCCACGGCATCGGGTTCAGGTGGGCTGAACCGGTGCCGGACCGGCCTCGTACTTCTCGGCGACCGACGACCCGCACCGGAGGGACGTACACGTGGATCTCGAGCCGAAGCCGTCACGACGTCACGTCCTCGCCGCGGGAGCGGGCGTGGGCGCACTCGCCGCCCTGGCTGGCTGTGGCCACGGATCCACGGGGTCCTCCGGCTCCGGCGCGAGCGGCAAGCCGTCGGTGCCCGCCGGTGACACCGTCGCCACGGTCGCGGACATCGAGGTGGGCGGCGCCGTCTCCGCGAAGAGCGGCGGCAAGGACATCATCGTCGCCAGGCCGACGTCCGACACCGTCGCCGCGTTCAGCGCGATCTGCACCCACATGGGCTGCGCCGTGGCGCCGAACGGCAAGGAGCTGGACTGCCCGTGCCACGGGTCCAAGTTCTCCGCGACCACGGGCAAGGTCATCCACGGACCCGCACAGGCGCCGTTGCCTGCCGTCGACGTGCACGTCGAGAGCGGCAAGGTCGTGACCGGCAATGCGTGAGCCCGCGACCACGGTTCGCGGCCCGACCTGCCCCTCTCGTTGGAGATACAGGGTTTGCGGTTCACGCCGCGATCACGCCTCGCGGGCGGCCTGCAGGGAGGCGCGTGGCTGCTCGGCGCCGAAACCGGTGAACGCGCCGTGCTCAAGTCGAGCCGAAGCTGGTCGACGACGCACCCGCGCCAGGTTGCCGCCACGGTGCGCGGGTTGCGCGACGTCGGCCATCCGACGCCGCCGATCCTCACCACCGGCACCGCCGACGGGTCCGCGTACTACGTGCAGGCGTACGCCGACGGCGTCCCGTCGACCCCGCTCGACGTGCCGCGCACCGAGCTGCTGCTCGAGGTACTGGAACGGCAGCGTGACCTCCAACCGTTGCTGGACAACGGATACCGCGACTACATCCGGACGGTCGTCACCGCCGGGTCACCGGACAGCCTGCGTGGCCGCGCGGCCGCCTGCGGACCGGCCGGGCGCGCGCTCGTCGAGCGGTACGACGCGCTGGTCGCCGGTTACGAGGACGTCGAGCTGCCCGACGCCGACGTCGTCCACGGAGACTTCGACAGCTGCAACATCCTGCAACATCCTGCTCGACGGCGATCGGGTGAGCGGCGTCGTCGACGTCGCCGGCATGGGCCGGGGCACGCGCGTGTTCGACTACGCGTGCCTGCTACGCGAGGCGTACGTCGAGGGTTACGGCGACGACGTCGCCCGGCGCATCCGTGCCGCGGCCGAGTATGCCGCAGGACCCGGCGTGCTCGCGGTCTGCGCGGCGGCCGCGGCGTTGTTCATCGTGCCGTTCAAGCAGGCGCACCGACCCGACGCGCTCGACCGGACGATCGCCCGGCTGCACCGGATGGCCGACGATCTCACCGGCCGGTGAACCGGTCCGGCCGGAACGGGCGCAGCAGCGGGTCGACCGCGCCGTCGACGATCTCGGTGGCCAGCAGCCTGCCGAGCAGCGGCCCGAGGGTCACGCCGCTGTGCGTCACCGCCTCGTAGTGACCGGGCACGGACGGCACGGCGCCGACCGACGAGACGCCGTCGGCCGGGATCGGGCGCAGCCCCACATGCGTGCTCACCATCCGCGCCGACGCCAGCGCCGGCATGACCCGCGTGGCGCGGCCCAGCATCGTGCTCGCCAGCTCGTCGCGGTCGGCGTGCGGTAGCAGGTCGTCCAGCGTGGTGTCGTGCAGGCGCACCCGGTCGAGACCCTCCGGCCGCAACTCGACGTCGGCCGTGTGGACGACCTGGCGCAGTGAGCGGTCCGGCGCGTGGACGAGGACGGTCATGCCCCACGTGGACGCGAGCGGCACCGGCGATGCCACCATGCCGCCGACTCCGGACGCCGCGGCACCGGTCGCGTTGACGACGGCGTCCGCGACGAGCGAGGTGCCGTCGGCGAGGTGGACGGCGAACGACCCACCCTCCCGCGTGACGGCGTCGACCACCGCGCCGAAGTGCCCTACCACACCGCGCGCGGCGCTCTCGGCGACGAGCAGCCGCGTCAACGGCACGGCGTCGACGCAGAACTCCTCCGAGAACCAGCCCACGGGCGTATCGGGGTCGCCGAGCCGCGCGGCCGGCGCGACCTCCTCGGCGACCGTCCGTGCGTCGAGGATCTCGGCGGCGTAACCCCAGGAGACGAGCCGGCGCACGTGCGCGTCCAGGTCAGGGACGCGCTCGACCGTCGCCAGCCGGCCGCCGCGGTGCAACCAGGCGCGGTGCGGCAGCTCGTCGGCAAGGCGCGCGTACTCGCGCATCCCCGCGACGTTCAGGTCGAAGTACTCGCGCGGCAGCTTCGCATTCGCGTTGACCCACGCGAAACTGACCGCGGTCGCGCCACTGCCCGGGCTCGTGCCGTCGACCAGCACGACCTCGACGTCACGACCGGCCAGCTCGTACGCGATCGACGCACCGACGATCCCCGCTCCGAGCACACAGACCCGCACGCTCTCACCCTCTCCGGCAAAGGCCCACGACACTTGGCTGCCTAGCTGGAGGCATCCGGAGGACCGGGTCGAAGGAGGTCATGATACGGCTCGGGATCGCCCACCACGGTCGCTGCCGTTCCGCGACGGACGAACTCCCGCCCGCACGGCCAGCGGGCCACGAACTGATCGCCGGTGTCGTCGACATACCGGATGAACGTCACGTCCGCCATGTCAACCGCGAACAGGTGGAACTCTCCCGGCACCGGTCGCCAGCCCAGTCCTGCGGCCACCTCGTCGGCGTAGCGCTGCTGCACCGCGACGTCCCCTTCCGCACGCGCCTGCCCGCGCACCTTGAACTCACCCTCGCCACCGTCGCGGCCGGTGACGACACTGTGCACCAGGATCCGAGGGTCGCGGTCGAGATCCATCGCCTTGGTCGAGTGCCACATCATCGACAACCACAGGTCACCTGCCATGATCCACGGTTCCACCGGGCTGATACGGGGCGCACCGTCGGATCGAACGGTCCCGACGAGCACGACACCAGGCCCGAGCAGTCGACGACGCCCCAACGCCGCCAACCGCGGCTCACTCGACTCCAGGTCCGCCCACCGCATGACCCCTCCATCAGCCGTACGAATGTGCACTGCCTGCCTACCACCGAGAACCGACAGGACAGCAGGCCCGTCCACGACGCGCGGTACGGGGATGATGAGGAGTGTGCACACCATGTACCAGGAGAACGTGAGCGCCACCCTGGCCGTCGCCGCGCCCGCCGCGACGGTGTTCGCGGTCCTGGCGGACCCGACGACGCATTCGTCGATCGACGGCACCGGCTGGGTCAAGGAATCCGTCGACCGGGCGCCGCTGACCGAGGTGGGGCAGATCTTCCGGATGGGCATGTACCACGCCGGCCACCCGGACGGTGACTACCAGACCGTCAACAAGGTCGAGGTGCTCGACCCGCCGCGCGCGATCGGCTGGCTGACGGGGGAGGAGAAGGGCGACGGGCGGCTGGAGTTCGGCGGCTGGCTCTGGCGTTACGACCTGGCGCCGCTCGGTCCGTCCGAGACCGAGGTCACGCTCACCTACGACTGGTCGGCGGTGCCGCAGTACATCCGCGACCGCGGCATCACGTTCCCGCCGTTCGGCCCCGACCATCTCGTCAACTCGCTGCGCCACCTGGCCGAACTGGGACGGCACGAGACCGGGAGGTCCTGACATGGCCAGCAAGTTCACCGAGCTCGCGATCGACTGCGCCGACCCCCACGGTCTCGCCCGGTTCTGGTGCTCGGTCCTCGACTACGAGGTACTGGACGAGGACGACGCGCTCGTCACCATCGGCTCCCCCGCGGTGCCTGAGGGCAGGAACCGGGTCGGCCCGGTGCCGGCGGCGTTGACGTTCGCACGCGTGCCCGAGGGCAAGACCGTCAAGAACAGGCTCCACCTCGACGTCAACCCGACCGACAGGGAACAGGACGAGGAGGTCCGTCGCCTGCTCGACCTGGGTGCTCGCCACGCCGACGTCGGCCAGGGCGACGAGAGCTGGGTCGTACTCGCCGACCCGGAGGGGAACGAGTTCTGCGTCCTTGCCGGCCGCCACCCCTGATCGACGTCGACCGGTGCGTCATCGGCCGAAGTAGACGCGCATCGCGTTGTCGGCGCCCACGGCCCTCGCCACGCGCACGGCGTCCACCTCGCTGCACTCACCGTCGTCGACGAACGAACGCAGCGTCTTCGCCATGCCACGACGCCAGCACACGGCACCCAGGTGGTGCAGCTCGGCCAGGCCCCAGGCGTCGCTGGAGAACAGGACCTTGCCGAACGGAGCCAGCTCGAGCGACTCGGCGACGACGGCCGCGGCGCGGGCACCCGCGTACATGGTGGCGAGGCCGACGTCGAACCACACGTGCGGGAACGTCGCCGCGAGAAAGCCCGCGTTGCGGTGGAACGGGTAGTTGTGCAGCAACAGGATCGGCACCTGCCGGTCGGCGGTGCGACGCAGGAACCCGTTCAGGTGCAACGGATCGCAGCGACGCAGGTCGAGGTCGGGGTCGCCGAAACCGACGTGGAACTGCAGCGGCAGCCCGCGTTCGACGCCCGCCCAGATCAGCGCCCGCAGCAGCACCGGCTCGCTCACCCGCGGCTCGGCACCACCGTCGACGTGCCGCAGCCACTCCCCCGCGGCGGCGACCACGTCGCGGCGGGACGGCGGCTCCGGGTCGAAGTCGAGCCCGTACCGGTACGCCACGATCGACTTCAACCCGACGGCGTCGACGGTCGCGGCCGCCAGCGCCTCGCGATACCGCTCGGGGAACTCCGCCGCTCCCACGCCGCCCGCCGCGAGCGACTCGGCGACGGCCTCCAGCCGGACGACCTCGTGGACTTCCCGGCCGGTCACCTCGCGCATGCC
>JAFMQP010000099.1 GCA_017354575.1 Acidothermales bacterium
CCGCCTGCCGCGCGGCCCGCGGCCTCGGCCGGCGCGAGCACCCGCGGCGTCCTCGGCACCCGGCCGAACGCGCGGGTCAGCAGGTCGGGACGGTAGCCGCCCTCCGACGGCGACCAGTAGCCGGTGCCGGACGCGTCGCTGCGGTCGGTCACCGCCATTTCCGGGCAGCCGAGCAGCCGCCAGGTCAGCCAGTCGTGCGGCAGCAGGACCTGCGCGACGCGCTCGGCGTTCGCCGGCTCGTGCTCGGCGAGCCAGGCGAGCTTGGTGACCGTGAACGACGGCAGCGGCACAGACCCGACGGCGTCCGCCCACGCCTGCCCGCCCAGCTCGGCGACCAGCGCGCGGGCCTGGTCGGCGCTGCGGGTGTCGTTCCACAGCAACGCCGGGCGGACGACGTCGCCCGCGCCGTCGAGCGCCACCATGCCGTGCTGCTGCGCGGCCACCGACACCGCGCGCACGTCCCGCCAGACGCCGGTGGCCTCGCTCGCCGTCGTGAAGGCGGTCCACCAGTGCCGCGGCTCGACCTCGGTGGCGTCGGGGTGCGGCGCGCCGCCCTGCGCCCGGATGTGACCCGTCTCCGGGTCGACGACGAGCACCTTGCACGACTGTGTCGACGAGTCGACGCCGGCGACCAGAGTCATCACGCCTCCGCTCCAGGCATTCAGCGGCAAGTCTGCCAGCGGAATGCACACGTCGCACCCTCGGTTCGCCATGACATGAACGAGGACGCCCGCGGCCGGGTCCGCGTGGAACAGGGACAGAAGCGGGTACGCGCCTACCTGGCCGGGCACCTGGTCGCGGACACGACGCGACCGCTGCTCGTGTGGGAGGTGCCCTACTACCCGACCTACTACGTGCCCGCCACCGACGTGGTCGCCGAGCTGGCCGAGACCGGCGACACGCGGCACTCGCCGGGTCGCGGCGAGGCCAGGCTGTACGACGTGTACGTCAAGGACGCCGTCGCCGAGAAGGCAGCGAGCCTGTACACCGAGCCGGAGGTCGACGAGCTGCGCGACGTGGTGCGTCTCGACTGGGAGGCCGTCGACCAGTGGTTCGAGGAGGACGAGCCGATCTTCGTCCACCCGCGGAGCCCGTACACGCGCATCGACGTCCTGAACAGCTCGCGGCACGTCGAGGTACGGATCGGCGGGGAGACCGTGGCGGACTCCCGCCAGCCGCGGGTGCTGTACGAGACGGGGCTGCGACCGCGTTACTACCTGCCGCGCACCGACGTGCGGATGGACCTGCTGCGGTCGTCCGAGACGCGGACCCACTGCCCGTACAAGGGCACCGCGAGCTACTGGAGCGTCGAGGTCGGCGGCACCGTGCACGACGACGTCGTGTGGACGTACCCGGCGCCGCTCCCGGAGAGCCAGAAGGTCACAGGTCTCGCGTGCTTCTACGACGAGAGGGTCGAACTCTACGTCGACGGCGTGCGGCAGGAGTGACCCTGGGGGCCTGACTTTTCGCCGCCACAGGACTAGGGTCCGTTGCTCCACCCGAGTGCGGACCACTACCTGTGCAGGAGGAGATCAGGTGACCGACGAGCGTGCCGACGAAGCCCTGGCCGACCGGACGCTGTCACTGGCCGACCGGGCGCTGGAGCTGGCCCGCGTGCAGGTCGAGGTGCTCACCGAGCTGTGCGCGGCCGACGGCCGCGGCGATCAGGAGACCGCACGGCGGCTGACCAAGACGTTGGACGACGTGATGGCCGACGTGCTCCGGGTGGACCGGCTCCGTCGCGAGGGCGACCCGGCCGAGGCGTCGGACGAGCTGGCGTGCAGCGTCTGCGGTGCGGCGACCCTGCCGCGGTACGAGACGCCGCGCCTGCTCGGGTACAGCTGCACGAGCTGTGACTGGGCCGGCGACGACCCGGTCGCGACCGCGACGACGAAGGCCGCCGAGGCTCGGGCGGAAGCGGCCGCGACGGTCGGGCCGGCCGCCGAGACCATCGAGGAGGCGCTCGACGACCTGTCCCGGCGGGGCAAGGCGGCGCACCGGCAGGCCCTGGACACCCTCGAACGGACCCACGAGACACTCGTCGAGGCCGCCAAGGCGCTCCGCCGCGCCGAGAAGCACCTGGCCGAAGAGCAGCGCGGGACGTCCTGACCGGCGCTCAGGACGCGTGTGCCCCGCGCACCGACGCGGCCACCAGCCGCAGCAGGCGGTCGGCGCGGGGTGAGCGGACGACGTCCTCCACCAGCACCGGCCGGCCCTGCCCGTCGGTGAGCGGGACCCGCCAGTTCGGGTACTCGTCCACGGTGCCCGGCTGGTTCTGCGTCCGCCGGTCACCGACGGCGTCGCTCAGCGCCACGCCCATCAGCCGGCTCGGCGTGCGCGCGACGTACGCGTGGAGGGCGGCGATCACGTCCTCGTCGTCGGCGTCGCCGTCCTCCAGCAGGCCCGCCGCCCGGAGCGCGGCGAGCCACGCCTCGCGCTCGGCGCGGTCGGCGGCACGCACCTCCTCGACCGGGCGGGTGAGCAGGCCCAGCCGCTCGCGCAGCTCGACGTGCGCGCCGGTGAGGTAGCCGGCCGTCGGCGGCAGGTCGTGCGTGGTGACCGTGGCGAGGCACAGCTCACGCCAGCGCTGCGGCGGCAACGGGCCGCCGCCCGCGTCGTGGTCGTGCTCGAACCAGAGCACCGACGTCCCCAGGATGCCGCGTTCGGCGAGGTACGCCCGCGCGCTCGGCTCGACCGTGCCGAGGTCCTCGCCCACGACGACGGCACCGGCACGGTGCGCCTCGAGCGCGAGGATGCCGACCATGGCCTCGTGGTCGTAGCGCACGTACGCCCCGTCGAACGCCGAACCGCCGGCGGGTATCCACCACAGCCGGAACAGCCCGATGACGTGGTCGACGCGCACGCCGCCCGCGTGCCGCAGCAGCGCCCGCACCATGTCGCGGTACGGCGCGTAGCCCGCCTCGGCCAGCCGCACCGGATGCCACGGCGGCTGCCGCCAGTCCTGGCCCCGCTGGTTGAACGCGTCCGGCGGCGCGCCGACCGTGACGCCGAGGGCGAGCACGTCTTGCATCGCCCAGGCGTCCGCACCCTCCGGGCTCACCCCGACGGCGAGGTCGTGCACGACGCCGAGCGCCATGCCGGCGTCCCGCGCCGTGTGCTGGACGGCGCCGAGCTGCTCGTCGAGCAGCCACTGCAGCCACCGGTGGAACTCGACGCGCTCGGCGAGCCGGCGGCGTTCGGCGTCGACAGCCGGGGAACGCGGGTCGCACAGCTTCGCCGGCCAGTCCCGCCAGCGCGCGCCGTGCTCCTCCGCCAGCGCGTTCCACGTCGCGAAGTCGGTGAGCGGCCCGCCCTCGCGTTCGACGAACGCGTCGTACGCCGCGCGCCGCGCGTCGCTCGTCCCGGCGCGGAAGAGCACCTCGAGCGCCGCGCGCTTCGCGAGCCAGCAGGCGTCGCGGTCGATCGTGCCGGGGTCGGTGTCCGCGCGCCGCAGCGGCGCGGCCAGCTCGTCCACGCGTGCCCGGTCGGCGGCGTCGAGCGAGGCGTACTCGGGCACGTCCTCGACGCGGAGGTACAGCGGGCTCGGGAAGCGTCTCGTCGCCGGGAAGTAGGGCGACGGCTCCAGCGGCGGCACCGGTGTGGTGGCGTGCAGCGGGTTCACGATCGCGAGGTCCGCGCCGTACCCCGCGCTCCAGCGCACCAGCTCGCCGAGGTCCGCGAGGTCCCCGATCCCCCACGACCGCGCAGAGCGCACCGAGTACAGCTGCGTCATGAGACCCCAGTACCTCTCCGGGGACGACCCCGGACCCCGAAGATGCCTCGCGTGGCCTGGTACGCCGAGGAAATCGGGCGTCACGGCGAGCGGCGTCGTCACCTCGCGGCCGTCCAGGGTGAGCACGATCGTGTGCCAGCCGAGCGGCAGATCGCGCGGCAGCACGCAGCCGTGCTCGTCGAGGGCGAGGTCGCGGAGCACCGTGCCGTCCTCGAACCGGACCTCCAGGTCGGCTCCGTCGCCGGCGGGCACGCGCACGTGGGCGCCGGTGCCCTGCCGGCAGACCACGACCGGCGGCAGCGGGCGGCGCTGCTCCGTCAGCCGCCTGTCGGCGAGCGCCGCGCGGACGGCGTCCGGCGTGGACGCGTCGACACCGAGTGCCGCGAGCACCGCCACGACCGTGCGTTCGCTCACCGGCCGGTGGACGTGCCGCCAGTCCCAGAACTCGGTGGCGATGCCGTACGCCTCGGCCAGCTCGACGAGCTCGGGAGCAAGCATGCGGCTACCGTAACGGCGTCAGTGCGGCGCGGGCTCGCGCAGGCCGAGCGAGCAGGCGAGCGACACCAGCGGGAACACCGCGAGCGCGGCGACGGCGGCCACCAGGCCCGCGGCGTCGGCCAGGGTGCCGAACACCGGCGCGGCCAGGCCGCCGACCGACATCGCCAGGCCGAGTGTCACCCCGCTCGCCGTGCCGATCCGGTTCGGCAGGTAGTCCTGGCCGAGGTTGACGTGCACCGCGAACGGCAGGAACGACGCGGCGCCCAGCACGACGACCGCGACGAATGCGACCGCTACGTTCGGCGCGAGCAGGAAGCCCGCGAGGCCGGGCAGCATGATCACGTAGCCGAGCCGCACCGTGCGCACCCGGCCGATGCGGTCGGCCAGCACGCCGCCGAGCATGTTGCCCGCCGCGCCGGCGCCGACGAACACGGTCAGCGCCGCGCCGCCGACCGCGGCGGACCCGCCGAGGTGATGGATCAGGTACAGCGCGACGAAGCTGGCCAGGCCGAAGTAGCAGACCGACCGCGCGATCACCGCGCCGGTGAGCCAGCCGAACCTGCGCCAGTCGTCCGGTCGGGGCGCGGCAGCCGGCGTACGGCGTCGCGCGGACGCCTGCGCGATCTGCACCCGCCGCCGGGCCCGCACCCACAGCGGGTAGAGCACCAGGAACGCGCACACGGCGGGGATCGCGAGCAGCGGCGTCGCGCCCACTCCCCACGCGGCGAGCACCGGCGTCACGACGAGCGGCGCGACGGCGACGCCGACGGTGCCGCCCACCGAGAACATGCTCATCCCCTTGACCGAGTTGCCGGCCATGCCCCGCGCCGCGCGCGTCGCCTCCGGGTGGTAAGCGGCGACGCCGACGCCGGACAGCGCGATCGCCACCCAGGTCAGCGCGTAGCTCGTCCCGACCCCGGACAGCCCGATGCCCGCGGCCGCCACGATCAGCCCGGCGCCGACCAGCCAGCGGATCTGGTGCCGGTCGGTCAGCACGCCGAAGCCCGGCTGGACCAGGCTGGACAGCAGCGTCGCCGCGAGCGTGATCCCGGTGGCGGCCGTGTAGGTGTAGTGCCGCTCGGCCACGAGGAACGGCAGCATCGCCGGCACGGCGCCCTGGTGGAAGTCGACGAAGACGTGGGTGCCGACCAGCAGTCCCAGCGGACCGCGGTGCGGGATGCGTGACGACCGCGGGGCGACGGTCGCGGTCTCGGCACGGGTCACACTTCGATCCTTCCGCGCGAACCCGCTGACCGGAAACCTCTATGCTGACCGATGATGCCGAAAACCCGCCATGCACCGGTGCGGCCGGCGTCCACGGCGCAGCTGCTGACCAGCGGCTCCCGCATCGACTGGCACCGGCACGAGGCCGACCAGGTGGTCATGCCGCTGTCCGGCGTGGTGGCGTTCATGACCGACGCCGGCACCTGGATGGTGCCCGCGCCCGGACGCGCGGCGTGGATCCCGGCCGATACGCCGCACGCCCACCTGGCCCACCGCCGCACCGAGCTGCGCAGCGTCCAGCTGTCGCCGGGGCGGGGACCGCGGTTCGCGTCCCCGACCATCCTCGCCGTCGACCCGCTGTTCCGCGCGCTCGTCGTCACCTTGGCCGACGACGCGCCGGCCGACCGCGCCGAGCACGGCCGGCTGATGGCCGTGCTCCGCGACCGCGTCGTCCGCCGGGAGCAGCGGCCGCTGCACCTGCCCGAGCCGCGCGACGACCGGCTGGCGGCGCTGGCCCGGCTGCTGGCCGCCGATCCAGGCGACCGGCGCGGGCTCGACGCGCTCGGCCCACTGGTCGGCGCGAGCGGGCGGACGCTTTCTCGGCTGTGCCGGGACGAGCTCGGGCTGACCTTCCCGTTCTGGCGGACGCAGATCCGGCTCGGCCACGCGCTCGTGCTGCTCGCCGAGGGCAGCAGCGTCACGCGCGCCGCGCACGCATGCGGCTGGTCGAGCGCGAGCGCGTTCATCGCGGTGTTCCGCGACTTCTTCGGCACCACCCCGAGCGCCTACCAGCGCGGCCTGACCTGAGCTAGATCACAGGTCGCGGAAGATGCCGATCCTGGCGCCGAGCAGGTTGAGCCGCTCGGCGAGCTGCTCGTAACCGCGGTTGATGACGTAGACGTTGCGCAGCACCGACGTGCCCTTCGCCGCGAGCATGGCCAGCAGGGTCACGACGGCCGGGCGCAACGCGGCCGGGCACATCACCTCCGCCGCGGACCAGTGCGTCGGGCCCTCGACGTACAGGCGGTGCGGGTCGAGGAGCGTGACGTTGGCGCCGAGCCTGGTGAGCTCGGTCAGATACAGCGCGCGGTTCTCGTACACCCAGTCGTGGATCAGCGTCGCCCCGTGCGCCGTCGCGGCGATGAGCGCGAAGAACGGCAGGTTGTCGATGTTGAGACCGGGGAACGGCATCGGGTGGATCTTGTCGATCGGCGCACGCAGCACGGACGGCCGGACGGTGAGGTCGACGAGCCGGGTGCGCCCGTTCGCCGCCGGGTACTCCTCGGTGCGGTCGTAGTCGAGGCCCATCTCCTCCAGCAGCGCCAGCTCGATCTCCAGGAACTCGACCGGTGCCCGGCGGATCGTGATCTGCGAGCCGGTCACGATTGCCGCGGTGATCAGGCTCATCGCCTCGATCGGGTCCTCGGACGGCGCGTAGTCGACGTCGCGGTCGACCGCGCCGACGCCGTGCACGACCAGCTCCGTGGTGCCGATCCCGTCGATGCGCACGCCGAGGGCGTCCAGGTAGAAGCAGAGGTCCTGCACCATGTAGTTCGGGCTGGCGTTGCGTATCACCGTGACGCGGTCGCGCCCGGCCGCCGCGAGCAGGACGTTCTCCGTGACCGTGTCACCGCGCTCGGTGAGCACGATCGGCCGGGTCGGCGAGACGGACGAGTCGACGGTGGCGTGGTAGCTGCCGCCCGTCGCCTTCACCTCGAGGCCGAACCGCCGCAGCGCGGTCATGTGCGGCTCGACGGTACGCGCACCGAGCGCGCAGCCGCCCGCGTACGGCAGCTCGAACTCGGCCGCCCGGTGCATCAGCGGGCCGAGGAACATGATGATGCTGCGGGTACGCCGCGCCGCCTCGACGTCGAGGTTCGCGAGGTCAAGCCGCCCCGGCGGCACGATCTCGAGGTCGTTGTCGTCGTTGAGCCACCGCGCTCGCACGCCGACGCTCTGCAGCACCTCGACGATCCGGTTGACCTCCTCGATGCGCGCCACCTTCCGCAGCGTCGTGCGGCCGCGGTTGAGCAGCGACGCGCACAGCAGCGCGACGCCTGCGTTCTTGCTCGTCTTCACGTTGATGCTGCCGGACAGCCGGCGCCCGCCGACGACCCGCAGGTGCATCGGCCCGGCCGTGCCGAGCGACACGATCTCGGAGTCGACCGCCTCGCTGATCCGCGCCAGCATCTCAAGGCTGACGTTCTGGTGGCCCCGTTCGATGCGGTTGATCGCGCTCTGGCTCGTGCCGACGGACTCCGCGAGTTGCGCCTGGGTCCACCCGTTGTGCTTGCGGGCGTCGCGAATCAGGCTCCCGACCTTGCGCAGGTAGTCACCGCTCTGGTGCTCTCGTTGGTCCGACACGAGAAGGGAGCGTATCTCATATCTGAGTTACGCTCGCACGGGCACACCGGGAGTTCCGCGTTCAGCTGGCCAGCTCGGCCACGTCGGCCCACGGGATGAGGTACGGCTCCCACGAAGGGTCGCGGCGCGCGTACCCGACGAGCAGCGCCACGGTACCCGCGGGCGGTCGCGGGGTCGTCGGGAGGGTCCAGCCCAGCTCGCTCAGCAGCCTGTCCGCCTTCTTGTGGTTGCACTTGCGGCAGGCGGCCACGACGTTGCTCCAGACGTGCTTGCCGCCACGTGACCGCGGCACCACGTGGTCGATGGTCTCCGCCCTGCTCGTGCAGTACACGCAACGTTGCCCGTCGCGCTGGAGGACGGCGCGGCGGCTGAGCGGCACGCCGCGGCGGTACGGCACGCGGACGTACCGGCTGAGGATGACGACGGTAGGCGCGGGCAGGTCCAGACGCTCGGAGTGCAGGGTCTCCGCGCCGGTCTCGAGCACCGTGGCCTTCTCGGCGAGCACGAGGATGACCGCACGGCGCAGGGGGACGACGCACAGCGGCTCGTAGGTCGCGTTCAACACCAGCGCGTGGGCCATGTCCTACCTCCGGGACAAGTTTGCCCAATCGAAGGGCCGATCGGCTACGAGGAAACGCGCTACGTCGCGTTACGATCTCTGTACGCGCGCCGTACGCCGCGGGTTCGAAGCCCGTCGGGCATGCTCTCGAGGCATCAGACGTAGTACGCGGTGGCCTCGGCATTCTCGTTGTCGCCCGGCAGGTCGCTCGTCCGGTCCCCTGCCCAGACCACCACGCGGAACAGGGTTTCCGGCTTGCCCATGCCTTCGGTGTACCGCGCGAGGACCTCGTCCGCGAGGGCGATCGGCGGCCCGGTCCACGTCACCGTGCCCACCGTCCCGGGCAGCCAGTCGACGACCTTGTAGACCTCGTTCCCCTTGGTGTCCTTGGTGCCGTACTGGATCGCGTAGGTGAGCAGCACCGACGGCGCATCGGCGGTCTCGTCGGGCACGGCCTCCCCCGCGTCGGTACCCCCGTCGTCGTCCCTGACGACGTTCTGCTCGCACTCGGCGTCGATGCTCCAGGCGCCGTGGGCGTTCCCCGCCAACCGGTTCGCCGTCATCGTGCCGCCGCCGTCGTCGTACACCCGGACGCCGCTTCCGCCGTTCCCCGTGACGGTGTTGCCGCGTACGACCAGCCGTGCCCCCCGACTGATCTCGACGCCCGCGCGGGCGTTGCCGGTGATCTCGTTGTCCTGCACCACGCCCCGGCCGTTGTCGTAGGCGTAGACGCCGCACTGCCTGCCGTCCTTGATGCGGTTGCCGCGGACCGTCGGCGAACCGCCGGTGTCGACGATGACCCCGGAGAGCCCGCTGCCGGTGATCTCGTTGTCCTCGAAGACGCCCAGGCCGCCGTCGGAGACCCAGACGCCGCACTGCCCGCTGGTGCCGATCGTGTTCCCGCGGACGACGGGACTGCCGCCGGTCTTGACGCGCACCCCGTTGCCCGCGCTGCCGCTGATCCGGTTGTCCTCGAACACGCCCAGGCCGTTGTCGTACACGTAGACGCCGCACACCTTGCTGTCGCGGACGTGGTTGCCCCGCATCACCGGGCTGCCACCGGTGCGCACGGTCACACCGTTGAGTCCGCTGCCGGTGATCTCGTTGTCCTCGTAGACGCCCAGGCCGTTGTCGTACACGTGGAAGCCGGACTCCTGGTTGTCGCCGAGGCGGTTGCCCCGCACCGTGGGACTGCCCCCGGTCGAGACCGCGACACCGACGTAGGCGTTGGCGGTGACGTCGTTGTCCTCCAGGACGCCGAGGCCCTGACCGTGCACGTAGACGCCCGACTGCTTGCCGTCCCGGATCCGGTTGCCGCGCAGAGTGGGGTTCGCGCCGGAGTCGATGTCCACCCCTGCCAGGCTGTTGGCCGCGATCTCGTTGTCCTCCAACAGACCCCGGCCGCGCTCGTAGACCTGCACGCCGGACGAGCCGCCCGAGTGGATCCGGTTGCGGCGCAGCGTCGGGTTCGCGCCCTTCGAGATGGCCACGCCGGCGTGCCCGTTGCGGCAGATCTCGTTGTCCTCGATGACGCCGAGGGCGTCACCTGTGACCACGACACCGGCCTGCCTGGCGTCGTGGATACGGTTGCCGCGCAGCCGCGGGTCGGCACCGTAGTCGATGATGACGCCGGACATGCCGGTGCTCGAGATGTCGCAGCCCTCGAGCTCGAGCCGCCCCTTCTTGATGTCGACGCCGAAGCTCGGGCCGCCGCCCGACCCGCGCAGGGTGAGGTTGGCCACGCGGCCCGACTCGGCCTCGAACTCCACGGCAGGAGCCCCCGACGACTCCACGACGACGTCGCCGGACGGCCCGTCGCCGACCAGCTCCAGCGGCCTGTCGACCACGACGTTCTCACGGTAGAGGCCGGGACGCACGACGATCCGGTCGCCCGGGGCCGCGGCCCGCACCGCCTCGCCGATGCTGGCGTACGCGTCTTCCCGCCGGCCGTCGACGACGTGCGTGCGGGGTCCTCGTCCGGCGTCGGCGTCCTGCTCGTCGGGGGTATCCGCCGCGGCTCCGTCGGCCGGGGCGTCGACGGCCGGGGCCTCGACTGCCGGAGCCTCGACTGCCGGAGCGTCGGCGACGTCCGCCGTGTCCTCGGCGAGGTCCGCGGCCGGGTTCGCCCGCTCGACCAGCTCCGCGATGACCGCGGGCGTGCGCAGGTTGAGCTCG
>JAFMQP010000008.1 GCA_017354575.1 Acidothermales bacterium
GCCCCGTGTTCGGGTGGACGTTCCAGAACTTCGGCGGCACGTACGAGATGATCCACGCCGAGGGCGAGATGATCGGAGCCCTCGACGCGTCCCGGCAGGGCTCCACCGGGGACGGCGTCGCGCTGTACTTCAGTGTCGCGGACCTGGAGGACACCCTGGCGCGCGTGGTCGCGAACGGCGGTAGCGTCGTCACCGACCGGGTCGAGATCGGCGGTGACATGGGCTGGTCCGCCGTGTTCCGCGACCCGGACGGCTTCAGGATCGGGCTGTGGACCGGCACGCCGGCGAAGGAGGATGCGGGCAGCTGACCGACGTCGGCACAGGCTCGATTCCGCCGCACCCGGAATCCCAGCCGGAGGTCGAGCAGGCGCACCGCACGCAGTGGTCGCGCCTGCTCGCCCTGCTCACCGGCGAGCTGCGCAGCATCGACCTCGCCGAGGAGTCGCTGCAGGACGCGTTCGCGACGGCCGTGCGCACCTGGTCGCGCGACGGAGTCCCCGGCAACCCCGCGGGCTGGCTGCTCACCGCCGCCCGCAACCGGGCGCGCGACCGGCTGCGGCGGGAGGCGACGCTCGCGCGCAAGCTGCCGCTGCTCGCGGTCGACGCCGACGACGCTGTGCCCGTCCCGTCGGACGAGGACGACGTGACCACCATCCCGGACGAACGGCTGCGGTTGCTGTTCACCTGCTGTCATCCGGCGCTCGCGCCGGAGGCCAGGGTGGCGCTCACCGCGCGGCTGCTCGGCGGCCTGACGACCGTCGAGGTGGCGCGGCTGTTCCTCGTGTCCGAGACGACGATGGCGGCGCGCATCACCAGGGCGAAGAAGAAGATCGCCGCGGCGGGCATCCCGTACCGGGTGCCGAGCGACGCCGAGCTGCCGGCGCGGCTGCCGGGCGTCCTGGCCGTCCTGTACCTCGTCTTCACCGAGGGCTACGCCGCGACGGCGGGGGAGCGGCTGCTGCGCGAGGACCTGTGCGCGGAGGCGATCCGGCTCACCCGCGTGCTCGCGACGCACACGCCGGACGAACCCGAGGTGCTCGCGCTGCTCGCGCTGATGCTGCTGCACCATTCGCGGCGGGACGCCCGCTTCGACCCGTCGGGCGACGTCGTCTTGCTGCCCGAGCAGGACCGGTCCCGCTGGCACGCCGGCGAGATCGGGGAGGGGCTGGAGTACGCCGAACGCGCACTGCGGATGCCCGGCGGTAAGGGCACGTACGCGCTGCAGGCCGCGATCGCCGCGGAGCACGCGAGCGCCGTCGACGAGGCCGTCGACTGGGCGGCGATCGTGACGCTGTACGAGCTGCTCGAGCGCCGTACCGGCTCCCCTGTCGTGCGGCTCAACCGCGCCGTGGCCGTCGCCGAACGGGACGGCCCGGAGGCGGGGCTGGCGCTGCTCGACGGCATGGACGAGACGCTCGGGCGGCACCACCTGCTGTACTCGGCGCGCGCGGACATGCTGCGTCGGCTCGGCCGCACCGCCGAGGCGGCGGCGGCGTACGGGCAGGCCCTGGCGCTCGCGGGGACGGAGACCGAGCGCCGCTTCCTGGAAGGCCGCCTCCGGTCCCTCTGACGCGTGGCAGCCTCGGGGACGTCGGGGCGGCGCGTCGGCGTCAGCGGGGCGGGCTGGACGCCTCCGCCCAGAACCGCTTCGGGATCCGGCCGGCGCCGCGCGCCAGGCGGCCGGCCCGGACCGCGCAGCGCATCGCGGCGGCCATCGCCTCCGGGTCCTCGGCCCGGGTCACCGCGGTCGCGAGCAGCACGGCGTCGCAGCCGAGCTCCATGGCGAGAGCGGCGTCGGACGCGGTGCCGATGCCGGCGTCGAGCACGACGGGGACCGACGCGCGGGCGACGATCATCTCGATGTTGTGCGGGTTGCGGATGCCGAGCCCGGTGCCGATCGGCGACCCCAGCGGCATCACGGCCGCGCACCCGGCGTCCTCGAGCTTCCGGGCGAGCACCGGGTCGTCGTTGGTGTACGCGAGCACGGTGAAGCCGTCCGCCACGAGCCGGTCGGCGGCGTCGAGCAGCTCGACCGGGTCGGGCAGCAGCGTGCGCTCGTCCGCGATCACCTCGAGCTTGACCATGGACGTCTCCAGCGCCTCGCGGGCGAGCTGCGCGGTGAGCACGGCGTCCGCCGCCGTGTAACAGCCCGCGGTGTTGGGCAGCGCCTCGATCCCCGACCGCCGCAACAGATCCAGCACACCCGTGCGGCCGCCCGCGTCGACCCGCCGCATCGCCACGGTCGTCAGCTCGGTGCCGGACGCCACCAGGGCGCGTTCCAGCACGGCGAGGTTGCCCGCGCCGCCCGTGCCCATGACGAGGCGGGAGTCGTACTTGCGTCCGCCGATGACCAGTGGGTCGTCCATGTCAGCCTCCCTGCACAGCGGTGAGCACCTCGACCGTCGCGCCCTCGCGTAGCGCGGTGGACGCCCACGCGCCGCGCGGCACGACGGCGCCGTCCAGCGCGACCGCCACGCCCGTCGCGGGCGCGCCCACGGCCGTCAGCGCGTCGGCGACCGTCGCGCCCGCCGCGACGTCCACGTCGTGCCCGTTCACCTGTACCCTCATGCGTCCTCCTTCACGACGGCGAGCCGCCCCGGGTCGGCGGCGCGGACGGCGGCCGGTGGCTGCTCGCCGCGCAGCAACGCGACGACGGCGGCGGCCGTGACCGGTGCGGCGAGCAGCCCGTTGCGGTGGTGCCCGGCGGCGACGAGGACGCCGTCGGGAAGCCGCCCGACGAGCGGCAGGTTGTCGGGACTGCCGGCACGGAACCCCGCCTGGCACTGCGCCAGCGCGTACTCGACGACGCCGGGCAGCACGCGCTCCGCGTCGCGCAGCAGGTCGCGTACGCCGCCGGCCGTGACGTCGGGGTCGAAGCCGGCCTCGTACTGGGTTGCGCCGACCACCAGCTCGCCGCTCGCCCGGGGCACCAGGTAGAGCGGCCGCCCCTCCACGAACGCCCGGACCGTCCGCCGCGGCGGCGGCAGCGACGAGCGCCGTGCCCGCAGCCGCAGCACCTCGCCCTTCACCGGGCGGACGGCGTCGCGCAGGGCGGGATGCAGCGCGCCGCTCCACGCACCGGCCGCGACGACGACGTCCGCGCCGGGCAGTACGAAGCCGTCCGCGAGCGCCACCTCACCGGGGCGGACCGCGGCGGCGGTGCGCCGGTCGAGCCGGACGCCGGCGCGCTCGCAGGCCACCAGCAACGCGGTGAGCAGCGCGCGGTTGTCGACGGCGAGGTCGCCGGGCACGTGCAGGCCGTCGCGCACGGCGGGACCGAGGCCGCCCTCCAGCCGGCGCAGCTCCCGGCGGGCGAGCCGGTCGACCCGGTGTCCCCGGGCCGCGAGATGCCCGGCGAGCGTCGTCAGCACGCCGGCGTCGGCGGCGTCCACACCCACGAGCAGCGTGCCGGCGTCCGACAGCCAGGGATCGACGCCGGACGCGGCGTGCAGCTCGCGCGCGAACGCCGGCCACAGGGAAAGCGACGCGAGGCCGAGCTCCAGCACGGGGTCCTCGCCCGGCCAGGCCTCGGTGAGTGGGGCGAGCATGCCGCCCGCCACCCAGGAGGCGCCGCGGCCGGGCGTCTCGTCGACCAGCGTCACGGCGTGGCCCGCGGACGCCGCCTGCCATGCGACCGTGAGGCCGATCACACCGCCGCCGACGACGAGCAGCCGCTCGCCGTTGCGGTGTTCTGACATGCACTCGCTCCCTGCGCCGGCATGATCCGGATCAGGTTCGACGGTCGGAGCGGCGCGCGCTCCCTCTCAGCCCGGCCTCCCGGGCTCCCGTGCGGACCACCCCCAGCCTAACCACGGCGTCCACTAGGGTCACGGGCATGCCTGGACTGACCGGAGACCAGATCCGCGCGCGGCTCGACGACGCGCGGCTGTACCTGTGTACGGACGCGCGGCGCGACCGCGGCGACCTCGCGGAGTTCGTCGAGGCGGCCCTTGCCGGCGGCGTCGACATCGTGCAGCTGCGCGACAAGGGCCGGGACGGTCCGCTGGAGGCGCGGGACGAGCTCGCCGCGCTGGACG
Source organism: Acidothermales bacterium (assembly GCA_017354575.1). Classification (GTDB taxonomy): domain Bacteria; phylum Actinomycetota; class Actinomycetes; order Streptosporangiales; family WHST01; genus WHST01. The sequence continues at coordinate 4,038 of JAFMQP010000008.1, forward strand.
TGATCGGCGAGGCGTGCGCGCGGCACGAGGCGCTGCTCGCCGTCAACGACCGCGCCGACATCGCGCTCGCCGCGGGCGCGGACGTGCTGCACCTCGGCCAGGCCGACCTACCCGTGCCCTGGGCGCGCCGGATCGTCGGCGAGGAGATGGCGATCGGCCGGTCGACGCACGACGCCGCGCAGTCCGACGCCGCCACCGAGGAGGCGGGCGTGAACTACTTCTGCGTCGGCCCGGTCTGGCCGACGCCGACCAAGCCGGGGCGGTTCGCGCCGGGGCTCGACCTCGTCCGGTTCACCGCCGAGCACGCGGTGAGCCAGGGGCACGGCCGGCCGTGGTTCGCGATCGGCGGCATCGACGCGTCCCGGATGGGGCAGGTGCTCGCCGCGGGCGCACGCCGGGTCGTCGTCGTGCGCGCGATCACCGAGGCCGAGGACCCGAAGGCCGCGGCCGAGGCGATCGACAGCCGGTTGTACCGCCCGTAGGCCGCGCGCGACGCACCCTCAGGCCGGCCGGGTGGCATCTGCCCCGGACCTCCGTGTCCCAGCGGCCGTCGAGGCCGGGACACGTAGGCTGGCGGCGTGGCAGACGCTCCCATCGGCATCTTCGACAGCGGCGTCGGTGGGCTCACCGTCGCCCGTGCCGTGCTCGACCAGCTCCCGCACGAGCCCGTGCTGTACGTGGGCGACACCGCGCGCTGCCCGTACGGCCCGCGGCCGATCGCGCAGGTACGCGCGTTCGCGCTGGAGCTGCTCGACCACCTCGTCGACGAGGGCGTGAAGCTGCTCGTGATCGCCTGCAACGCCGCGAGCTCGGCGGTGCTGCGGGACGCGCGGGAGCGGTACGCGATCCCGGTCGTCGAGGTGATCAGGCCGGCCGTGCGCCGCGCTGCCGGCGCGACACGGAACGGCCGCGTGGGCGTCGTCTGCACCCAGGCGACGAAGACGTCCGGCGCGTACGAGGACGCGTTCGCAGCCGCGCCGCACATCCAGGTGACGACCGCGGCGTGCCCGCGGTTCGTCGAGTTCGTCGAGGCCGGCATCGCCGAGAGCGACGAGCTGGTGGAGATCGCGCGCGAGTACCTGGCACCGGTGCGTGCCGCCGGCGTCGACACGCTGGTGCTCGGCTGTACCCACTACCCGCTGTTGTCCGCGGTCATCTCGTACGTCATGGGCGACGCCGTCACCCTCGTGTCCAGTGCGGACGAGACGGCGAAGGACGTGTACCGCGAGCTGCACGACCGCGGGCTCGCGCGCGACGAGGCCCTGCCCGCGCCCGCGCACCAGTTCCGCACGACCGCCGCGGACCACGACGCGTTCGCCCACCTGGCCCACCGGTTCCTGGGCCCCGTCGTCACGCACGCCGAGCGCTTCGACCTGGACATGGAACAGGCCGGTTAGTAGGGGCTATCGTCGTCCGGGTGATCGTCTCCATCCCGGCCGCGGGCGGGACCGTCCCCGGTCATCTGGAGGTGCCGTCACCGGAGCTCACGACCCGGCCGCCGTGGCCCGGCGTCGTGGTCGTCCACGACGCGGTCGGCATGACCGACGACACGCGCGCCCTCACCGCGCGCTTCGCCACCGCCGGCTACCTCGCGCTCGCGCCCGACCTGTTCTCGCGCGGCAACCGGATGCGGTGTGTCCGCTCCGCGTTCGCCCAGCTGCGCCGCGGCACCGGCCAGGTCGGCGTCGCCGGGTTCTGCATGGGCGGCGGCTTCGCGCTGCTGCTCGCACCCGACTTCGACGTGGCCGCACCGTACTACGGAGAGGTGCCCGAGCCGGACCGGCTCGACGACGCGTGCCCGATCGTCGCCAGCTACGGCGGCCGCGACCGGCGGCTCCGCGGGTCGGCGGAACCGCTGGACCGCCTGCTCACCGAATGCCGCATCCCGCACGACGTCGAGGAGTACCCCGACGCCGGGCACCGTTTCGCCAACCGGCTGGACCTCGGCCCGCTCACGCCGCTGCTGCGGGTGACCGGGATCGGCTACCACCACGGTCGGCGGAGGGCGCGTGGCGCCGCGTGCTGGTGTTCTTCCGCGACCACCTCGCCGCACCGCCCCACGGCTCTTCATGACCACGGATGAGGTGCGCGCGTGCGGGTGACCGTGCTCGGTTGTTCCGGCAGCTTCCCCGGCCCCGAGGGCGCGGCGTCGTCGTACCTGCTCGAGGTGGACGGGTTCCGCGTGGTGCTCGACATGGGCAGCGGCGCGCTGACCGCGTTGCAGCGCACCGGGCACCTCTACGACGTCGACGCCGTGCTGCTCTCGCACCTGCACGCCGACCACTGCCTCGACGTCTGCGGCTACTACGTCGCGCGCAAGTACCGCCCGGAAGGCCCGGCCCCCCGGATCCCCGTCTACGGGCCGGCCGGCGTGCACGAGCGGCTCGACACGGCCTACCGGTATCCCGCGCCGGCGGGGCTAGCCGAGACGTTCGAGTTCCGCGAGTGGACCGAGGGCACGCACACGATCGGACCGTTCCGGCTGACCCTCCGGCCGGTGTGGCACCCGGTGGAGGCGTACGCCATGCGGTTCGAGCACGACGGCACGGCGTTCGCGTACAGCGGCGACTCGTCCGTCGGCGACGGGCTCGTCGAGGCCGCCAGGGACGCCGACCTGTTCCTCTGCGAGGCGTCGCTGCTGAGTGAGTGGAACGAGCCGGACGGCGTCCACCTCACCGGTCGGCAGGCGGGTGAGCACGCGACGCGCGCCGGGGCCCGCCGCCTCGTGCTGACACACCTGCCGCCGTGGACTCCGGGCGACCGCATCCTCGCCGAGGCGCGGGACACCTATCACGGCGAGGTCGAGCTCGCCCGTCCGGGCGCCGTCTACGACATCGCGTCGGGCAGTGGATAGGGTCACTTGCATGTCCCGTCCCGACGGCCGTGCGAACGACGACCTCCGCGACATCCGGCTCACCCGCTCGTGGTCGGAGCACCCGGAGGGCTCCGTGCTCTGCGAGTTCGGGCGTACCCGGGTGCTGTGCAACGCGAGCGTGACGGCGGGCGTCCCGCGGTGGCGGCGGGAGTCCGGCAGGGGCTGGGTGACCGCGGAGTACGCGATGCTGCCGCGCGCGACGACGAGCCGCAACGACCGTGAGTCGGTACGCGGCAAGGTCGGCGGTCGCACCCACGAGATCTCCCGGCTGGTCGGCCGCGCGCTGCGGCCGTGCGTCGACATGAAGGCGCTGGGGGAGAACACCGTCGTGCTCGACTGCGACGTGCTCCAGGCCGACGGCGGCACGCGTACCGCGGCCATCACCGGCGCGTACGTCGCCCTGCACGACGCGGTCGCGTGGATGCGGGCGAAGGGCGGGATGCTGGCCAAGGGCAGCGAGCCGGTCATCCGCTCGGTCGCCGCGGTCAGCGTCGGGCTGCTCGAGGACGAGCCGCGCCTCGACCTCTGCTACGCCGAGGACGTGGTCGCCGAGACCGACCTCAACGTGGTGTGCACCGGCACCGGTGAGTTCGTCGAGGTGCAGGGCACCGCCGAGGGACAGCCGCTCACCAGGGAGCAGCTCGACGCGCTGCTCGACCTCGCCGCGAAGGGCTGCGCGCGGCTCACGGAGCTCCAGGCGGCGGCGCTGGCGTGAGCGTCGCGTCGGAACGGGTGCGGCTGCTGCTGGCGACCCGCAACCAGCACAAGGTCGAGGAGCTGGGCCGCATCCTGACGGCCGAGGGGCTCGACGTCGAGCTCGTCGACGCGTCCGAGTTCCCCGCCGTGCCCACCGTCGCCGAGACCGGTACGACCTTCGCCGACAACGCGTTGCTCAAGGCGCGCGCGTTCGCCGAGGCCACCGGCCTGCCGTCGGTGGCCGACGACTCCGGGCTGTGCGTCGACGCGCTGAACGGCATGCCGGGTGTGTTGTCGGCGCGCTGGTCCGGCCGGCACGGCAACGACGAGGCGAACCTGGAGCTGGTGCTCGACCAGCTCGCCGACGTCCCCGACGACCGCCGCACGGCGTCGTTCGCGTGCGCGGCCGCGTTCGTCCGGCCGGACGGCGTCGAGCGCGTCGTGGAGGGCCGGCTCCGCGGCCGCATCGTCCGCGTGCCGCGCGGCGACGGCGGCTTCGGCTACGACCCCATCTTCCAGTCCGACGGCGACACGCGCACCACCGCGGAGATGGGCCCGGAGGAGAAGGACGCCATCAGCCACCGCGGCAAGGCGTTCCGCGCCCTGGCCCCGGTGCTGCGCGAGCTGCTCTAGCTCGGTCCCGGATCACGTGTCGGAGCCGCGGGGGCCGCCCGACGTCGCCAGCAGGTCCTCGTGGAACTGGCGAGTCGGCGCTCAGTGGAAGAGCTCGCGGGCTTCCCACTCGATGGCGCGTTCGTCGAGCAGGACGTGCTTCGCCGCGTCGCCGAGCGGGATGAAGCTGTCCTCGCTCGTGACCCGGCGGACGCGGCCGGTGTAGCCGGCGTCCGACAACGCCGCGATGACGCCTTCGGAGACGCCGCCGCCGCGGCGGGTCTCGTCGACGACGAGCACCCTGCCGGTGGCGTTCGCGTGCGTGAGCAGGTCGTCGACGGGCAGCGGCGCGAGCCAGCGCAGGTCGAGGACGCGGACGCCGACTCCCGCGCGCGCGAGGGTCACCGCTGAGCGCAGCGACATCGGCACGCCGTTGCCGAACGTCACCAGCGTGAGGTCGTCGCCGTCGCCGTAGACCCGGGCCCTGCCCATCGGGACATGAGCCTGCGCCCACTCCTGCGGCCCGGCGTACGGCGCGAGCCACCCGCCGTCGCCCTCGTCGTGCAGGTCGCGCGTGTGGTACAGCGCGATCGGCTCGAGGAAGACGCACACCGAGCCGTCGACCTTGGCCGCCGCGAGGCAGGTGCGCAGCATCGCGGCGGCGTCGTCCGCGCGCGACGGCGACGCGATCACCAGGCCCGGCACGTCGCGCAGCGCGCCGACGGCGTTGTCGTTGTGGAAGTGCCCGCCGAAACCCTTCTGGTACGCGTATCCCGCGACGCGCACCACCATGCCGTTGCGGTACTGCCCGGCCGAGAAGAACTGCTGCGTCGCGGCCTCGCCGCGCAACTGGTCCTCGGCGTTGTGCAGGTACGCGAGGTACTGGATCTCCGGCACGGGCAGCAGCCCGGAGAGCCCTGCGCCGAGCGCGATGCCGAGGATGGACTGCTCGTCGAGCAGGCTGTCGAAGACCTTCGCTCCGCCGAACCGCTTCGCGAGCCGCTGCGTGACGCCGTACACGCCGCCCTTGCGGCCGACGTCCTCGCCGTACACGAGCATCTCGGGGTACGCCGCGAGCCCGTCGGTGAGTGCGCGGTTGATCGCGCCGGCGAGGGTCAGCGGGCCCTCGTACTCGGGCAGCTTGCCCTCGAACAGCTTCATCCGCTGCTCGACGGGAGCCGCCCTGCCGGCCGCCTGCGCCACGGCCGACGGGTGCCGCGGGGCGAGCGGCGCCATCACCTCGGCGCCGCTGCTGAGCTTGCGGCTGCCGCGCAGCTTCTCGGCGTGCGCCATGACGTCGGTGCGGATCTGCTCGTACCGCTCGATCACCTGTCGCGGTTTCGCCACGCCCGCCTCGACGAGCAGCCTCGCCGTCGCGACCAGCGGGTCGCGCCCGTAGTCGGTCTCGATCTCGGCGTTCGACCGGTAGCCGACCTCGGCGTCCGAGCCGGCGTGGCCGAGGTAGCGCACCACGGACAGGTGCAGGAACGCCGGCTTGCGCCTGATCCGCACGTACTCGGCCGCCGCCTTCGCCGTCTCGTACGCGGCCACCGGATCGCTGCCGTCGGCCGCGAAGTACGCGAGCCCGGTGCGTTCGCCGTACGCCGCCTCGATCCAGCCCTTCGGCGTCGGCACGCTGATACCGAGGCCGTTGTCCTCGCAGACGAAGAGCACCGGCACGGGCAGGCCGGAGTACGACACCTGGCACGCGGTGTTGATCGCGCCGACGGCCGTCGAGTGGTTGGCCGACGCGTCGCCGAAGCTGCACACGGTGATCGCGTCCGCCGGCCACGCGGAGGGGACGTCGAGCTTCTTCGCGCGGGCGATGGCGAACGCGACGCCGACGGCGCGCGGCAGGTGCGACGCGATGGTGGAGGTCTGCGGGATGATCGACAGCGCCGCGCTGCCGAACACCTTGTGGCGTCCGCCGGAGATCTGGTCGTCCGCGGCCGCGACCAGGCCGAGCAGCACGTCGCGCACCGGGTCCTGGTCGGGCACCTGCCCGGCCCGCGCGAGGTAGAACGCGCCGGACCGGTAGTGCAGCAGCGCCGGATCGGTCGGGCGCACCGCCTCCGCGACGAAGGCGTTGCCCTCGTGCCCGGCGGAGCCGATCGTGTAGAACCCGTCGCCCTGCGCGCGCAGCCAGCGTGCGGCGAAGTCCAGGTGCCGGCTGCCGGCCTGCGCGTCGAACAGCCGCGCCAGCGCTCCGCCGGTCAGTGTCGTGCCGTGGCCCACCGGCTCTTTCGGGTCCAGCCGCCTGGCGAGTACGGGAAGATCCCAGACGGCGTCGACGAAGTGCCGGTCGACCGGCTCGTCGCTCGGCGGCAAGCGACGACCTCCCTGCTACCCCCGCTGCCCGTGGCCCGGACGGCCCGGGCTACGGACAATGTACAGACACCTCAGCCGGGCAGCAGGAAGTCGGTGTTCGGCGTGAGCTCCGCGACGTCCATCTGTGCCTTCTGCAGCTTCCCGGAGTAGTCCCAGTTGAGCGACTGCCACCGGGTGAACTGGTCGAGTACCCAGATGCCGGACTGCCGGCTGCCGTTGCCCGACTTCCCGTTGCCGCCGAACGGCAGGTGCGCCTCGGCGCCCGACGTCGAGTTGTTGACGCTGACCATGCCCGCGCGGATGCCCTTGCGGAACCGGAACGCCTCCTTGGCGTCGTCCGTGTAGATCGCCGCGGACAGGCCGTAGCCGGGCTTGTTGCCCAGCTCGATCGCCTCGTCGAGCGTGCGGTACGTCGTGACGCCGACGATCGGCCCGAACGTCTCGTTCAGGAAGATCGCGTCGTCGGACGTGACCCCGTCGACGATGACCGGGTGGTAGAACAGGCCGTTCGCGGCATCGCCGACGAAGCCGTCGCGCGGGTTGTCGGCGGTGATCCGGCCGGTGCCGGTGGAGCCGAGGACGCGGTGGTGGTCGCCGACCCAGCCGAGGTACTCCTCGTACCGCCGCGCGAACTTCTCGTGCAGCATCGGCCCGTAGACGACGCCGGTGGTCGGGTCGCCCACCGCCGCATCGCGGACCGCGGCGTCGAACCGCGCGACGAACTCGTCGTGCACGCTCTCGTGCACGATCACCGTGCCGAGCGACGTGCACCGCTGGCCCGCCGTTCCGAACCCGGAGAACAGCGCGGCCTCGACGGCGAGGTCGAGGTCGGCCGCCGGCGTCACCACCATCGGGTTCTTGCCGCCCAGCTCGAGGCACGCCGACTGCAGGTGGCGCCCGGCGAGCGCGCCGATCTCCGCGCCGACGGCACTGGACCCGGTGAAGCCCACCTTGTCGACGAGCCCGGCGTCCATCGCCTGCTCCAGCCCGGCGAACGTCTGCTCGCCGTCGGCCACTACCAGGTTGAGGACGCCGTCGGGCAGCCCGCCGCCCTCGACGAACAGCTCGTACATCGCCTGGCCGCAGGCGGGGGAGTAGTCGGCCGGTTTCCAGACGACGGCGTTGCCGGCGAGCAGGGCGGGCACGAGGTACCAGGACGGCACGGCCACGGGGAAGTTGCCCGCCGTGATCACCGAGACCACGCCGACCGGCTCGCGGAAGGTGAACAGCTGCTTGTCGGGCATCTCGCTCGGCACCGTCTGGCCGTAGAGCCTGCGGCCCTCCCCGAGGAAGAAGTCACAGGTGTCGACGATCTCGCGGACCTCGCCCAGCGCCTCGGCGTACGGCTTGCCGATCTCCTGGGTGACCAGCCGGGCGAGCCGCTCGGCGTTCGCCTCGACGACACGGCCGATGTGCGCGATCGCCCGTCCCCGCACCGGTGCCGGCACCTCGGCCCACGCGCGCTGCGCGTCGCGTGCCGCGCGGGCCGCGTCGACGAACGTGCCGGCGTCGCCCAAGCCGACCTCGGCGACGACCTCGTCGAGCCTCGCCGGGTTGGGCAGGGCGAGCGTGCCTGCTGGGGCGTCCCCGACGGGCTTGCCGCCGACGATCGAGCTGACGGTCCTCATCAGGCTCCCTTCGTTACGTGGCCGAGCGCGCGGTCGAGCGCGGACGTCGCGGTCCTCAGCTCATCCTCGGTCACCGAGAGGGCGGGACGGAAGCGGATCGAGCGTTCGCCGCACGGCAGCACGACGACGTGCTCGTCGCGGAGCGCGGTGACGACGGCGTCGCGCTCCGCGGTGGTGGGCAGGTCGAACGCGCACATCAGGCCGCGGCCGCGGACGTTGGACATCAGGTCGGCGTGGCGGTCGGCGACGGCGTGCAGGTCCTCCAGCAGCGCGTGGCCGCGCTTGGCGGAACGCTCGAACAGCTCGTCCGCCTCGATGATCTCGAGCAGCCGCTGCGAGCGCACCATGTCGACCAGTCCGCCACCCCAGGTCGAGTTGATCCGGCTGGACACGTGGAACACGTTGTCCGGCACCTCGTCGACCCGCCGGCCCCCCATGATCCCGCCGACCTGGACCTTCTTGGCGAACGCGACGATGTCGGGCTCGAGGCCGAGCTGCTGGTACGCCCACGGCGTCCCCGTGCCGAGGCCGGTCTGCACCTCGTCGAGGATGAACAGGGCATCGTACTCGTGGCACAGCGCCTGCATCGCCTGCAGGAACTCGGCGCGCATGTGGTTGTCGCCGCCCTCGCCCTGGATCGGCTCGGCGATGAACGCCGCGATGTCGTGCGGGTGCGCCTCGAACGCCGCCCGCGCCTGCTCCAGCGCGCGCCGCTCGGCGGCCTCGACCTCGGCCAGGTGCTCGTCGAGCGGGAAGGTGACGGCGGGCACGTCGATGCGCGGCCAGTCGAACTTCGGGAACCGGTCGGTCTTGCTCGGGTCGGTGTTCGTGAGCGACATGGTGTAGCCGGTGCGGCCGTGGAACGCGCGGGTCAGGTGCAGCACCCTGGTGCCGAGGTCGCGGGACCGTCCGGCCGCCTCGTTCTTCCTGCTCTTCCAGTCGAACGCCGTCTTCAGCGCGTTCTCGACGGCGAGCCCGCCGCCCTCGACGAAGAACAGGTGCGGCAGGGCGGGGTCACCGAGGACCCTCGCGAACGTGTCGACGAACTCGGCGTACGCCACGGAGTAGACGTCGGAGTTGGCCGGCTTGTTCGCGGCGATGTCCGCGAGCCGGTTGAGGAACACCGGGTCGCCGACGATGCCAGGCGGGTTGGCGCCGAGGGGCGCGGAGGCGAAGAACGTGTACATGTCGAGGTACCGCTCACCGGTGCGCGCGTCGACCAGCCAGGAGCCCGAGCTCTTCTCGGTGTCGAGCACGAGCTTGAACCCGTCCACGAGCAGGTGCTTGCCCAGGCTGTCGTGGACGCTCTCGGGCGCGACGTGCGCCTGGGTCAGGTTGCGGATGGGTGTGGTCACGTCGATCGCCCCCTTCGGCGTCGTGAAGATTCTCCGATGATGTCCCAACCTGATGGGAAGACATAGCCAATGCTACCGCCCACACCGGAAATCCTCATGCCGCCGAGGCCACCGCACACTTCACATGGCGCAGCCCGACTTCACATGGCGCCGCTTGCCTTCACATGGCGCGGCTCGATCGGAATCGACTCAATCCGGACGTTTCTTCGAGCGGCGCCATGTAAAGACGAGCCGCGCCATGTAAAGACGAGGGCCGGTCAGGCCCAGAAGGAGTCGGGCCAGGAGTAGACGTCCACCACGCGGTGGAAGGCGCGCTCGATGAGGGCGTCCTGGAGCACGGGGTCGTCCTCGGCGCAGACGACGACCAGCTGGACGTCGCCGCGGGACGCCGCCGCGTGCGCGGCCGCGTCGACCAGGTCGCCGCGGCGGCCGCCGGTCACGCGGTCGACCAGGCCGGTCGTGCCGCCGGGGTCGTACACCGGTGCCACGACCGGCATGGGTGACGCGAGCACGGCGCGGCCGCCGGACGGCTCGCCGAGCACGGTGACGCCGTCGTCGTCGGGCCGGACGACGAGCGGCTGGTGCGGCGCGGGACGCAGGTCGGCGGCGTCGGTCTCGGCGACGTCCGCACCCGAAGGCGGCACGGCGCCGTCCAGGCCGAGGCGCCAGAACGACGACCGCAGCCGCATCCCCAGGGCGTCGGCACAGCCGGTCTGCCTGATGTCGCTGCGCGGGACGCACAGCAGCGCCGGCCGCTCGTCGACGGCGCGGAGCAGCTTCTGCATCCCGTCGCTCCACCAGCCCTCGTCGGCCGAGGCGACGTCGTCCACCACCCATTGGTGGTCCTGCCGCACCGAGAACGCGCAGCCGACGACCTCGTCGTCGGACGTGACCACGCGTGGGACGACGCCGTCACCGCCGCTCAGCAACTCGCGGAGGTACCGCTCGTGCGCGTCGTCCGCGCCGTCGGCGACGCGGAAGTACTCCGGCTCCCACTCCGCGCGCTGCCTGCGCGCGCCCGCGGTGAGCGCCGCGATGGGCGCGAGGTCGTCCTCCGTGGCCTTCCGGACCGCGATCGTCACGACGACTCCCTCCGTTCGTCGTCGAGTGCGAGTGCGCCTGCGAGTGCGGGAGGAGGGACTCGAACCCACACGCCCGAAGGCACCAGGACCTAAACCTGGCGCGTCTACCTGTTCCGCCACTCCCGCGCGTACGCGTTCATGGTACGGGTCGGGCCGGCCGTGCGACGGTCAGAGCTCACGCAGCAGACGGGCGACGTGGCCGGTGGCCTTGACGCCGTACATCGCCTTCGCGATCCGGCCGTCCTCGTCGACGAGGAACGTCGACCTGATCACGCCGACCACGGTGCGCCCGTAGTTCTGTTTCTCGCCGTAGGCGCCGTACGCGGCCATGACCTCGCGGTTTACGTCCGCGAGCAGCGGGAAGTTGAGCTGATCATGGTCGCGGAAGGCAGCGAGTTGCTTCGGCTCGTCGGGGGAGATGCCCACGACGGCGTAGCCGACGGAGTCCAGTGCGGCCAGGTTGTCCCTGAAGTCGCAGGCCTCCTTGGTGCAGCCCGGAGTCATGGCCGCGGGGTAGAAGTACACGACGAGCTTGCGGCCCGCGTAGTCGGCGAGCGAGACGTCCTTGCCGTCCTGGTCGGGCAGCGTGAAAGCCGGGGCGGCGTCTCCTGGTTCGAGCTTGTTGTCGGTCACCCGCCGACCCTAGCGCCACGCCGGACGGCGGGGTGCGTTTGGCCTGACCAGCGCGCTAATGGATACTTGCCATTCGAGGGGAGGACGAGGTGAGCGACGGCAGCGCGACGCCCAGTGAGCTGGAGCGCCAGATCGAGGCTGCGCGCGTCGATCTGGCCAGATCGGTCGACGCCATCGTCGACCGCGTCCACCCGAAGCGGGTCATCGCCCGGACGGTCGGCAGGGTCAGGGAGCGGGTCGGCCTGATGCCCGCGCACCGCGACGGCGTCGTGGGCGAGCTGCCGCCGGGGCAGAGCGCCCAGCAACGCGGCGGGCTCCCGGTGCGCAAGGAGTACCTGATCGCCGCGGGAGCGGTCGTCGCGGCCGGCACCGTGGCGGCGGCGGTCATCTGGTACCGCAGACGGTCCTGATCCGGACGGTTCGGTCGGTGGATACGGTGCAGGGTGTGAGTGCGATCTCCCACGCGCGGTCGTCGCTGGACAACGGCCTGCCGATCCGGCTGCTGCACGACCGCGTCCTCGTCCACGTCGACACGCCGGACGGCGAACGCCGGTCCGCCGGCGGCCTGGTCATCCCGGCGACGGCGTCGATGGGCAAGCGGCTGGCGTGGGCGGAGGCCGTCGCGGTCGGCAACAACGTCCGCACCGTCAAGGTCGGTGACCAGGTCCTGTTCGACCCCGAGGACCCGGCCCAGGTGGAGGTGCGCGGCGTCGACTACGTGCTGCTTCGCGAGCGCGACATCCACGCAGTGGCCGCGGGCCGGCTGGACGACGGCGAGAACACCGGCCTCTACCTCTGACGCGACACGTCACCGTCCGTTCATACGAGTGATCCGCTCCGTTGTACTGCCTCTCCTAGCCTCGGCACGTGCCCGAGGTCACGGTCGTGGTGATCGTCTACGACGATGCCGACCGCCTGCCCACGGCGATGCGCTCGGTGCTGCGGCAGACGCTGCAGGACATCGAGCTCGTCGTCGTCGACGACGCGAGCACCGACGGGTCCGCGCGCGCGGCGCGGAGGATCGCGGCACAGCACCCCGGCCGGGTCCGGGTGATATCGCTCGACACGAACTCCGGCGGATGCAGCAGGCCGCGTAACGTCGGCATGGCGCACGCCCGTGGCGACCACGTCATGTTCCTCGACAGCGACGACACGATCGAACCCGACGCCTGCCGCCTGCTCCTCGAGCGCGCCCGCGCGACCGGCGCCGACTTCGTGTCCGGCCGCTGCGTCCGGGTGCACTTCGACGACAACGGCCGGGAGAGTGTGTGGTGCCCGAAGCTGTTCGAGGGGCCCGCGGTCTACGGGTCGGTCCGGGAGAACCCGGACCTGCTGAACGACACCCTCTCGACGAACAAGCTGTACCGTCGCGACTTCCTCGAGCGCGCCGGCCTCCGCTTCCCCGAGGGTGTGCACTACGAGGACATCCTGTTCAGCGCCCAGGCCTACATCGCCGCCAAGCGCATCGCGACGATCCCCGACCGCGTCTACAACTGGCGGTTCTTCCGGCGGATGGGCCGCCGCTCGATCACGTCCAGTCGAGCCGACCTGCAGAACTTCGCCGACCGGATCGAGGTGCACCGGCGGGTGGACGCGCTGCTGCTGGACCGCGGCGACACGGATCTCCGGCTGCACAAGGACGTCAAGTTCATCAACCACGACCTGCAGCTGTACGTCTCGGACCTCCGGACCCGCGGCGCCGAGTACCGCAGGCAGTTCCTCGCCGTCGCCGGTACGTACCTCGCCGAGCTCGACCCGGCCGCGTTCGAGGAGTGCAAGCCGCTGCACGGCATCCTGGCGTACTTCCTGCTGCTCGGCGACGCCGAGCACGCGATCGGCGCGTCCGACTTCGCCGGCCGCAAGGGGCGACGCGGGAGGCTGCTCACCGACCTCGTCGAGCGCGACGGCCGCGTCTACTGGTGCGCCGACCAGCTCGACACCGAGCTCGGCAGGGCGCAGCTGGACGTGACCGAGCTGGAGTTCCCCGAGGTCTCGCTCGCGGACGTCGAGCTGGGCAACGAGGTGCGGTACATGGCGGTGACCGGGAGTCGGCTGCGGCTCGACGGTGAGCTCGTCAACCCGCTGGGACGGATCCCGGCGGCTCCCGCGCCGACCGCGGAGCTCGAGCTGTACGACCTGCGCCATCCGCGCCGCCGCGTGCGCGTGCCCGCCGAGGTGGTGTACGGGCGCACCCGCATCGCCTGGCAGGTCGACCTCGACGTCGCGCGCACCGTACGCCCGTTCGGCGTCGTCGACCCGCAGTGGGTGCCGCGCCTGGTGCTGCACGCAGGCGACGAGACGTACGTCAGCCGGCTCACCGCCGACCGCGCGTACGCCGGGGCCGAACTGCCGGTACGGCCGCGGCTGGGCCGTGGCGTCGGCGACCACCTCGAGACCCGGCTGGCCGACGGCGGCGTGCTGCGGCTGCACGTGGTCGCGCGCGGCGTGGTTAGCCGTGCGACGGTCGGCGCCGCGCGGCGGATCGTCTCGACCCGCACGGGCCGCCGCGCGCTCCACGCCGTGATCGGCGTGGAACGCCGCATGCTGGCGAAGTTGCGCCCGCCGCCGACGCCGGTGTCGGTTCCGGCACCCGCCGAGGGACCGGTGCCGGAGGTCGTCGGCGCGACTCCTGACACCGACGGTTGAGCGGCGTTACGCCTTCCGCGCGACCATGGCGACGTACGGCAGCTTGTCACCGCTGACCGAGAGCCGGTGCGTGTACGTCCGTTGCGTGCAGACGCGGAGCCGACCGTCGCCGATCATCTCGCGGATCAGCGCGGCGAAGCCGTTGCCGGTCCTCTTGTCCAGGAACGTGTCCTTGATGTTGAACGCGATCCAGCCGCCGGACGGGACGAGGTCGTACGCCGCGAGGAACGCCGTCGGCGGGATGTCGCCGAAGCCGAGCGCGGCGACACACGTCATGCAGTTGATGTCGCGCGCCGCGAGGTCGTCCCGCGCGTCCGCGGGCAGGTCCCTGATGTCGCCGACGTGGTAACGCTGGTAGACGTCGGGCCGGTCGCGACGCGCGGCCTCCGCGGCCTCCTCGATGATGTCGACGGCGACGAGCCGGCGTACGCCGCGAGCACGCAGCTGTTCGCCCACCATGCCGTTGCCGGCACCGAGGTCGAGGACGTGCAGATCGGCGACGGACTCGCCGGTGCGCTCGACCTCGTCCGCGAGCAGCGTCGCGATCATCTCCGGTGACGAGCACTTGAGCAGGTCGGCGAACAGCTTCTCGTAGAGCCCGGGGATCGAGTAGATCTCCCCGTAGTCGTGGAACCTGATCCGCCGTTTCTTGCCGTCCTCGACGAGCAGGCAGTATTCCTGATCCTGGCTGAGTACCTCGTCGACGTGCGGAAGTCGCACGAGCAGTTCGGGCACGATCGTTCTCCTCTTCTGTGTCGAAGCGGCAACAGGAAGGGGCGAACAGGGCGCTAACGACCGCGAAGGTCGTCCCAGCGCGTTGAAGGGCGTGACGAGTGCCGACGCGTCGACCAGGCGTGGAGTGCGTGGTCGTTGTGCAGCATGCGCTCATCTTAGCGAGTCCGGGGCGTCCGGTCAGCACCGAGACGGATCGTCATTTAGTCAAACGTTTGATCAGAGTTATCATGTGACGATGCCGGTCATCGACGCGCACCAGCACTTCTGGGATCTCGACCGGGTCGCGTACCCGTGGCTCACGCCGCGGAGCGGCACGATCTACCGCACCTTCGAACCACAGGAGCTGGCGCCGCAGCTCGCGGCGGCCGGTGTCGACGCGACCGTGCTCGTCCAGGCGGCGAACTCGTTCGACGACACAGAGGCGATGCTCGACAACGCGGGACGGCACCCGTTCATCGCCGCGGTCGTCGGCTGGGTGCCGCTGGAACGCCCGGACGAGGCGGCGTCCGCGGCAGTTCGCTTCGCCCGCGATCCCGTGTTCACCGGCGTCCGGCACCTCATCCACGACGAGCCCGATCCCGACTGGGTGGTGCGCGACGACGTCGTCGGCGGTCTCCAAGTGCTCGTCGAACATGACCTGTCCTTCGACCTCGTCGCGCTCACGCGTCACCTGCGTCACGTGCCCACGCTCGCGGAGCGCGTACCCGGGCTGCGCATGGTGATCGACCACCTCGCGAAGCCGCCGATCAGGGAGCGGGGCTGGGAGCCGTGGGCGTCGCTGCTCGCGTCGGCCGCGGACTGTCCCGGCGTGTACGCGAAGATCTCGGGTCTCAACACGGCGGCGGATCCCGAGACGTGGACCGCCGACGACCTGCGCCCGTACGTCGACCACGCGATCGAGGTGTTCGGCACCGACCGGTTGATGTTCGGCAGCGACTGGCCCGTGGCGACGCTCGCCGGCGACTACGCGAAGGTGTGGGCGGAGACCAACGCGCTGCTCGCGGGGCTGTCGGCGGACGAGCGGGCGGCCGTGCTCGGCGGCAACGCCGCACGCTTCTACCGCATCCGGCCGTGAGCCCCACCGCACCTGGCAGGCGGGGTCCGCGCGCCCGTCGCGTCACGCTCGCCGACGTCGCGGCCCGCGCGCACGTCGACCCGTCCGTCGTGTCCAAGGTGGTGAGCGGTGACCCGTCCCTGCGGATCCGGCCGGAGACGCGGCGGCGCGTGCTGGCCGCCATCCGCGACACCGGCTACCGGCCGAACGCGTTGGCGCGCAGCCTCCGGTCGGCGCGATCCGGCATGCTCGGGATGTTCGTCCCCGACTTCACCGACGCGGCGTCCGCGCGCATCGTCGCGGGTGCGGAGACCGCAGCCGCAGAGCTCGGCATGCTGCTGGTTACCGGGAGTAACACGGGCCCGGGCCTGCGCAGGTACGTCGAGCTGCTCGGCCGGGGGAGGATCGACGGCCTGCTGCTCGTCCGCGACGAGCAGGGTTCAGGCGTCCTCGGCGAGCTCGAGCGGTCGGGCGTTCCGTGGCTGCTGCTCGACCTGGCCGGCGGCCAGGCCAGACGGCACGTCGTGCCGGACGACGAACGTGCCGCCGCCCTCGCGGTCACGCACCTGAGGTCGCTCGGGCACCGGCGTATCGCGCAACTGCCGGCGCGGCGGGCCGGTGGCACACACGGCCACGGCGCCACGGCGATGCGCGCGTTCCTGCGCCGGGGCAGCCAGGCGACGGCCGTCATCGTGCCCGACGTCGTCGCCGCCACGGGCGCGCTTGCCGCCTTGCGGGCCGTGGGCCGTTCCGTCCCCGGCGACCTGTCCGTCGTGGCCCTGCGCGACCTGCCTCCCGCGGCCGACCTGACGCCGCCGCTGACCGCCGTGCGGACGCCGTTCGGGGACCTCGGCAGACGGGGCGTGGAGCTGCTCGTCCGCACCGGCGCGGACCGGCCGGTCGCCGAGGTGGTGTCGACCGGCGTCCGGCTGGTGGAGCGCGGCTCTACCGGGCCGCCGCGGTGACGGAGGCGAGGACGTCGCGCAGCCGGTCCAGCGAGGCCGAGATCCATGGCAGCTTGGCGGGTTCCGCGGAGTCCAGCGCCTGCCAGCGCTGTTCGGTGTCGCCGTAGAGCATGCTGGTGGCGACGCGGAAGCGCAGCGCCGCGGGATCGTCGCCGAACGCCTCGCCGGGCAGCACCGCCAGCGCGTGTGCGTCCAGCAGCTGGGTGGCGAGGCCGGTGCCGCCGCGTACGCCCGCGCGCTCGAACACGTCGCGGCGCCGCCCGAGGTCCGGGTACAGGTAGAAGCCGGCGTCGGGGCGGCGCATGGTGGCGCCCGCGTCGGTGAACGCGTCCGCGACAGCCGTCGCCACGGCCGCATGCAGCCTGCGGCCCCGGCCCACGTGGTCGACGACGGCGGCGGGTTCGCCGAGCGCGTACGTCGCCACGCGCTCCATCGGGCTCGCCATGCACGACCAGAGCTCGGACGCGATGCCGAGCATCTCGTCCCGCCAACGCGCGCCGTCCGCGGTGTCGGGCACGCGCGCGAACCCGATCCGCCAGCCGCCGAGCGCGAGGCTCTTGCTCAGCCCGCAGGTGACGATCGTGCGGTCGGGCAGGAACGCCGCAGGGCCCGCGAAGTCGCGGCCGTCGTGCACGAGGTCGCGGTAGATCTCGTCGGAGAGGATCACGAGGCCGTGCCGTTCGGCGATCGCGCAGACCGCGCGGATCGCGGGCTCCGGCGCGAGCGTGCCGGTGGGGTTGTCCGGCA